>JAQGHJ010000589.1 GCA_028288905.1 Phycisphaerales bacterium
TGTGGATGGCCCAGTACCCGACCAGCCCGAACCCGCAGACCGGGGCCCCGAGCGGCACCAGCCCGTGGGCGGCCGGGACGTGGAAGTTCTGGCAGTACACCGACTCGGCCACCGTGAGCGGGATCAGCGGCGGGGTCGACGGCGACGCGTACAACGGCGACCTGACGAGCCTGAAGGCGAATTACCAGATTGTCGCCGCCGCCCCGAAGTTCACAGCCGGGCAGACCGTGCAGGTGGTGAACGCCCCGAGCGGGCTCAAGGCGTGGGACACGTCGGCGTCGAACGGGACGTACGTCACGAAGAACAACGGCGACTACGGCACGGTCGTCAGCGGGCCGGTGCTCGCCGCCGGGTACAACCGGTACGAGGTGCGGTGGGCCGGGGAGACGGTCACCCGCTGGTCCGCGGAAGACTACTTGGCCGTCGCCCCCGCCCCGGCCGCGGCATCGAGCCCGACGCCGACGAACAGGGCGTCGTTCAAGACGGCGAACGCCCCGGCCGCCCTCGACTGGGCCGACGCCGCCTACGCCACGAGCTACGACGTCTACCTCGACGGGGTGCTGAAGGGGAACGTCGCGACGAGCGCGTACGCGCTGGGCGCCACCGCCGGGTACGGCCCGCACACGTGGTCCGTGACGGCCAAGAACGCGACCGGCAGCACGGCCGGCCCTACGTGGAACTTCTACGTCGGGAAGTTCATCCCCGGGGATCGGGTGCAGGTGACGAGCGCCCCTTCGGGACTTAAGGCGTGGGACTCGGCCGCGTCCACCGGCACGTACGTGCTCAAGGCCAACGGCAGCTTGGCGACCGTGATGAGCGGCCCGGTGTTCGCGGCCGGGTACTGGCGGTGGGAACTGCGGTACGACGGGGACACGGTGAACCGGTGGTCGGCCGAGGATTACCTGACCGGGGTCGCGTGACGAGGCGGCGGGCCGCGGCCCCCAGAATCGACGGTGCATCGGGGGGCGCGAGTGTCAGGTCGGACGCTCACGCCACCGCGGCCTGTTGCAGCCGGGCGACCGGGTCGTTCTGGCCGATGGGGCGGTACGCCCACCGGCGGAACAGGGCGCGGACGACGAACGCCTGCATCGCCACGGCGCCGGCCGCGACGGCGGTCGTGGTGCCGATCTCCCGGTCCAGGTCGAGCACGGGGCTGAGCAGTTGGCGGTACAGCTCGTCGACCCGCAGCATCGTGATCTGGTCCAGCCGGCCGGCCAGGTACACGACCTGCACCGCGATGTAGAACGAGGCGAGCCCGGCGACGAGCGACGTGACGAATCGTAGGATGGCGGTGACCATATCCAGTGCCTTATCCAGTGCCTTGCAGATCGGACGGGGATGCCCGCAGAATCGGACCGGGACCTCAGCCATCGCCCGAGGCGACGGGGCGGTCAGGGCTCATTTGCCGGTTGCGGTTGAAGACCGAGCACAGGCCTACCTGTGAGGGCGGGTCTGCGGCCGAGTCGGCCATCCCAAGTTAGAAATCCCGAGAAGGTTCGGCGGCCGGTTCCGGCCGACCAGCCCGTTCCGGGTGGCCGCCGGTCGATTCCGGCAAGGACACTCTACACCAGAAATCCCCGTGTGGCGGAGGCAGCCGCACGAGCCGGTGGGGCCCGCAAGACGGTGATGAAAGTGATTCCGGGCCACCGATCGGCGGCGGGCCGCGTGCGGCAAGGCCATTCCTTGCTAAGGGTCACGGTTTTTTGGGGAAGTCGTACCACCGTTCCACACAGCGGTGAAATCAGCGTGCGGCTTCCAGCGGCATCATCGCAGGGCCGGCTGTGCGGGCCATCGCGCCTGAACGTGGAGAGGCGCGAACGGTTCAGCTGCCCCGAACGGCCGGCACAGCCGGCCCTACGAGGGGAGCGGATCAATTCGTCGGGATGTCGGCAGGTGAAAAAGGCCCCGGACGTCGCGGATAACGCCCAGGGCCGGATTGAATTGGCAGCAATCAAGCAGCGGAGGAGAGCCATCATTATCGGCCCTCGCCTCACTTTTTGCCCGTGTCCCCCACCTTGCCGAGCACCTGCAGGGCACCCGGCTTCCCGCCGCCGACGGATCGGTACACGAACCGGATGCGCTTGATCCGGCGGCTCTTGCCCGGCAGATCGATCTTGCCGGTCTGCTCGCCCTTGTCGATACGCAGCCGGTTGGTCGGCTCGAACGTTTCGTCGTTCTCGAACGTGACCTTCACGTCCTCGATCTCGACGTCGCCGCCGGTCACGCGGAAGTTCAGGGCGGTGAACCGGTTCGGGCTGGTGATCTCGAACACCTCCCGCTCGCCCTTGCGGGCGACGTCCTTCTGGCCGAGCTTTTCCCACTCGCCGGTCTTGAGGTCTTCGGGGGCCTTGTCCTTCTCCCGGTCCTTGTCGGCCGCCCGCAGGGCGGGGCCGGCGGCGGCGGTGGCGAGCAGGGCGGCCAGGAACGTGCGGCGGTTGACGGGCATGGGGTTTGTCCTTTCGACTCGGTAGGGAAGCGTGCGGCGGCGACGTCGGCCGCGCCCGCAATCAGCATACGGCCGACCCGGCGGGCGGCGGGACGGGAAACCCGGCCGGCCCCGCTCACCGGGCGGGCTCGCCGTACACGTCGATGACGGCAGGGCCGCGGCCGACGGCGCGGTACAGGAACCGGATCCGCTTGATCTCACGCCCGATCCCGCCGCGGGGGAACTCGACCCGGTAGCTCCGCTCGCCCTCCCGGAAGAAGTGCTTCATCTCCGGGCTGATCGAGTCGTCGTTCCCGAACGTGATCTTCAGGTCCTCGAGCTTGATGTCCCCCCGGTCGACCCTGAACACGATCGACGTGAACCGCCCGTGCCCGCCGACCTCGACCACGTCCCGGTCCAGGTCCTTACGGGCCCAGACGGTCCCGAGCTTCTCCAGCCCGGTCCGGCGGCGGTCCCAATCGCGGTTCCAGTCGCCCCGGTCGCGATCGCGGTCCCGTCCGTACCCGGGGTCCCGGTCGCGGCCGGCGTCGCGGTCCCGGTCGTACCCGCCACGGTCGTCCCGATCGCGGGGGTACGCGTCCCGCCGGCCGTCGTCGTACCGGTCGGCCATCAGTTCGGTGCAACCCAGCAGGTTGGCGGCGGCGAGGGCGGTGACGATCAGCGTCTTGGCGGTCTTCATGGTCGTGCTCGGTGAGAGGGTCTCGTTGCTCGGCGGCGAGTCGGGTGGTGGCGGCGGGCGGGACCGGCGGACGCCCGCTTGAGTCCCCGGCGTCCGGTGCATACAAGGCGTCAACCGATGACGCCCGCCGCACCCGCCGTTCCCGTTCGTTACTCGCTCACCCGACAAGACACTTTTACGGGGGCGCGGTTGGGTCGCGTCACTACCCCAAACGGGTCATTCGATACCCCGGCGTTCATGCCGGTCGGCACCCAGGGAACCGTCAAGGGCCTCACCCCGGACCACGTCGCCGCCACGGGGGCCCAGTGCGTGCTGGCCAACACCTACCACCTGTTGCTCCGCCCGGGGCCCGACACGGTGGCCGCCCTCGGGGACCTGCACCGGTTCATGGCGTGGCCCAGGCCGATCCTGACCGACTCCGGCGGGTTCCAGGTGTTCTCGCTGGCCGACGTGAACACGGTCACGGACGAGAGGGTGGTGTTCAAAAGCCACATCGACGGGTCGATGGTCGAGCTGACCCCGCAGCGGAGCATCGCCGTCCAGAACGCCCTCGGGGCGGACATCATCATGGCGTTCGACCAGTGCCCGCCGGGCGACGCCCCGCGGGACGTCCACCGCCGGGCGTTGGACCGCACCCTGCGGTGGGCCGAGGCGTGCAAGGCGGCGCACGCCCGGCCGACCGAGCAGGGGCTGTTCGGGATCGTCCAGGGCGGCACGTTCCCAGACCTGCGGGCCGAGTGCGCGGCCGAGCTCGTCAAGATGGACTTCCCCGGGTACGCGCTCGGCGGGCTGGCCGTCGGGGAGGGGTTCGAGGCGATGAAGGCGGTGCTCGCCCACGCGACCCCGCTGCTGCCGCCGGACAAGCCGCGGTACCTGATGGGCGTCGGGTTCCCCCGGGACATCGTGGCGGCCGTGGCGGCCGGGGTGGACATGTTCGACTGCGTGCTCCCGACCCGGAACGGCCGCAACGCGTACGCGTTCACCGGGACCGGGGCGATCCGGCTGCGGAACAGCGGGTTCGCCCGGGACCCCGGCCCGATCGAGCCCGGCTGCGACTGCTACGCCTGCCGGACGTTCACCCGCGGGGCGATCCGGCACTATTTTTTCGCCGGCGAGATGCTTGGCCCCATCCTTGTTAGCCTGCATAATATTCGGTTCTTCCAGCGGCTGATGGCGGACGTCCGCCGGCACATCGGGGCCGGCACGTTCGCCGAGTTCCTGGCGACGGACCCGCGGTGTCACCTCGGGCCGACGGGCAAGGGCGGGGGGATCAACGCCGGTCCGGGCATGGTGCCGCCCGCAACCCCCGCGGCGGACGAGGCTGACAGCCTGCCCGCGGAAGGCGGATGAGTCGGGTGATCGGTCCCCTTTCGCACCGGGACCCGTGTTCGTCGCACCGCCCCGCCGCCCGAGAAGACCCTCACCCTCGCCTTCTCCCGGAGTACCGGGAGGGGGGACCAGAGGGGTGAGACGGAGAATCGAAACAGAAGAGGAGATGCAGTCGGTGAACGGTTCCACGCTCGCGGTATCGGTGTCGACTTACGCGGGCACGCTCGCCCAGACCACGCAGCCGGGCGGCGCGCCCGCCCCGGGGTTCGTCAGCCTGCTGACGAGCCCGGTGTTCCCGATCTTCATCCTGATCATCCTGCTGTGGGTGTTCACGTTCCGCGCCAAGCGGAAGGACGAGAAGAAGAAGAAGGACCTGCTCGGCGCGATCAAGCGGGGCGACCGCGTCCAGACGATCGGCGGCATCCTCGGGAAGGTCGTGGAGGTCGAGGACACCCGCGTCCTGCTGAAGGTCGACGAGAGCTCGAACACGAAGATCTGGTTCAGCCGGAACGCGATCTTCCGCGTGCTCGGCGAGGAGAAGGCGGTCGACGTCGCGGCCGCCAAGTGACGGTGTGAGCAACGTTCGTTCGGGCGTGTCGAACCCCTGAAGTAGCCCCGCCCGGGAGGGCGGGGTTTCTTCGCGGATGGGCACCCC
>JAQGHJ010000649.1 GCA_028288905.1 Phycisphaerales bacterium
CGTGCCCGGAAGCACCCGAGGTCCACCGCATGACAACCGACACCGCCGTCGCCCCTGCCGTCCCCGCCGCCGCTGCCGCCGCGCCCGCCCCGGCCGTCGCCGGGAAGTATTACGAGATGCGGATCTACACGGCCGCCGCCGGGAAGATGGACGCGCTGAACGCCCGGTTCCGCGACCACACGACGAAGCTGTTCGCCAAGCACGGGATCGAGAACGTCGGGTACTGGGTGGCCGTCGACGAGAAGAACGTCGGCAAGCTGTACTACGTGATCGCGTACCCGGACAAGGCATCCCGGGACAAGCTGTGGGACGCGTTCAACAAGGACCCGGAGTGGGTCAAGGCCCGGAACGAGTCGGAGAAGGACGGGAAGCTGGTCGCCAAGGTCGAGCAGGTGTTCATGACGGCGACGGACTATTCAGCCATCAAGTGAGCGGCCGCGGGGCGGCCGGACGAAGGCCCGGCGTGGCCCGGCCGCCGCTCGGCCGGTATGCTGGTCTTGGGTACCTTATGCTCAAGACCTACACCGCCACGTTGACGGGTGACCGGATCGAATGGGAGGACGGGGACCGGCCCTTGTTGACCCGGCCGTCGCGGGTGATGGTCATCTTGTTGGAGCCGGCGGGCAGCGCCCGGCCGTTCCCGCCGAGCGACCCGGCCGCCGTGGCGGCCGCACTCGACGCGCTCGCCGCGATGGGCGGGGTCAAGAGCTTCGGCGACCCGGCGCAATGGCAGCGCGAGACCCGGACGGATCGGCCACTCCCCGGGCGGCCCGATGAGTGATCGCCGCCGCCGGGTGATGCTCGACAGCAACGTTGTCACCTACGCCGCTAGCGATCCCGGTGGTCCGCACGCCACGTTCGTACGAGCTGCTGACCCGGTCGTGGCGGCGATTCTACCGATTGAAGTGCTCGGGTATCACCGGATCACGGCCGCGGAGCGGACGGCGCTCGAAGCCTTGCTCGCCGGATTCGCGGTTCTGCCGCCGAACGACGCCATGGTCGTGCGTGCCATCACCCTCCGCCAAGCCCGCAAGATGTCCCTCGGCGACAGCATCATCGCCGTCACTGCGTTGGAGTACCGCCTGCCCCTGGCCACTCGCAACGTCGCCGACTGCCGGTGGATCAGCGCGTTGGAGGTGATCGATCCGGCGACGCCCGATCCGTAATGTATCGCGGCCGAACTACCGCCGGCCCTGCGCCAGCACGTCGTCCACTGCCACGCCGAAACCGGGCAGTCGGCACGACGCGGCCCGGGCACCCGGGCCGGACCGGCCGTGCTCGACGTACTCGCCGGCCTCCAGCCGCAGGACGAGGATCTGCCGGTCGGCGGCGTCCACGACCCAGTATTCCGGCACGCCGGCCGCGGCGTAGTCGGCCCGCTTCTTCACGTAGTCTCGCTCCGGGTCGTCCGGACTGACGACTTCCATCACCAGATCGGCGGCGGCCGTGAACTCCTCGCCGGCCTGGCGATCCTGTGCGGGCGTCAAGTAAAGGACATCGGGTTCCCGGTAACGGCCCGTCGGGATGCGGAGGCGGTACGGCGCGAAGAACACCCGTCCGTCGCCCGCGACGAACGCTTTCAACAGTTCGTACAGGAGCGCGACGATCAGTTGGTGCGTTTTCGTGGGCACGGGGAGGATCTCGATCGAACCGTTGTCGAACTCCACGAGCCGGTTCGTGCGGAGCGCGAGGTACTGCCGCTCGCCCCAGCCGCCCTGCTCGGGGAACAGCTCTGCGATCTCCCAGACCGGCTCGCCAAGGGGGGCGATCGGCGGGCGGCGGGTCGGGGGGGCGATGAGAGTCATGGCACCTCCAGTGTAACCGAGCCGTACGAGGACGACGGGCGGGCGGACCAAGTTAGAGACGTTGTCCTCATCCCGGCCGGCTCATGAGCCGGCGGCGGGCGGCCTCGAATTCCTCGTCGGTCAGTACGCCGATGTCCTTCAGGCTCTGGAGCTTCTGCAGGTCGGCGATCTGCTTCGGCGAGATCGGGCTGGTGCCCGCCCGTGCGGCCGCGGCCACCCCGCCGCCGCCCCCTGCCGGGCTTGGACGGTTGATGGCGAACGGCTCGTCCTCCCGCCCCGCGTCGCCCGCGGCCGTGGCCGGTATGCCCCGCCCGACCGACCCCGCGGCCACCGACGGCTTGCCGGTTTTCCCGCCGTGGCCCCCGCTGACCCCGCCGGGTTCCAGTGGCGCTTTGGCCGCCGCCGCCGGCTTTGGCTCCGGGGCTTGGCCGAGGGTCGGCGTCGCCTCGCCCTTGCGTTCCCGGTCGTACGCCTGCCGCATCAGGTTCTTCAGCACCATCAGCGCCGCCTCCGGCTCGACGAACGTTGGCGGCATCCGCAGGTACAGCGTCTTCTCGTCGATCAGCCGGAGCGTGCCGGGGGCGCCCTGCATGGCGAACATTGCCCTCGCTCCGTCGTTCACGGTCAGCACGACGTCCGGCGGCTGGCGGACGACGCTGTCGATCCCGAACATCTGGGCCAGCAGCCGGACCTCCGTCATCGCGAAGAAGATCGTCGCCTGCCGCGGCGGGTCGCCGAACGCGTCCCGTACGTCCTTCTCCAACTCGGCCAGCATCTCCAGCCCCTCGCACCGCGTGAGCCGTCGGTAGATGTCCATCCGCTGGCGGTCGCCCGGCACGTACGTCTTGGGGATGAACGCCGTCACCCCCAGCTCGACGTGGGCCTCGGGCCGGTGCGCCCGCGGCTCCTTCTTCAGCTGCCGCGTGGCCTCCTCCAGGAGCTGGCAGTACATCTCGTACCCAACGGTCGCGATGTGCCCGCTCTGCTCGGGGCCGAGGATGTTGCCGGCCCCCCGCAGCTCCAAGTCCCGCATCGCGATCTTGAAGCCCGCCCCGAGGTGGCTGTACTCCTCGATCGCCTTCAGCCGCTTGGCCGCGATCGGCGTCACCGGGCGGTCGGCCGGCAGCAGCAGGTAGCAGTACGCCCGGTGCTTCCACCGCCCGACCCGCCCGCGGAGCTGGTGCAGCTCGCTCAGCCCGAACCGGTCGGCGTTGTCGATGATGATCGTGTTCGCGTTGGCGATGTCCAAGCCGCTCTCGATGATCGTGGTCGAGACGAGGATGTCCGCTTCGTGGCGGATGAACTTCATCATCGCCGCTTCCATCTCGCCCTCGCCCATCTGCCCGTGCCCGATCACGATCCGGGCGTCCGGCACCATCTGCTGGATGTCGTCGGCGAACTCGACGATGTCGTGCACCTTGTTGTGCACAAAGTACACCTGCCCCTCCCGCTGCAGCTCCCGGAGGATGGCCAGCTTCACCCGGTTCCGGTCGAACGGCATCACCTCCGTCACCACGCTGCGGCGGTCCTGCGGGGCGGTCGTCAGGCTGCTGATGTCCCGCAGCCCGAGCATCGACATGTGCAGCGTCCGCGGGATGGGCGTCGCCGACATGGTCAGCACGTCCACCGTCTTGCGCATCTGCTTCAACCGCTCTTTGTGCGTGACGCCGAACCGCTGCTCCTCGTCGACGACGACGAGCCCGAGGTCGGCAAACTTGATGTCCTTGCTGAGCAGCCGGTGGGTGCCGATCAGCACGTCGACTTCGCCCTTGGCCGTCCGCGCTAGCGTGTCCTTGAGTTGCTTGCCGGTCTTGAACCGGCTGACCGACTCGACCTCGAACGGGTAGTTGGCCATCCGTTCCTTGAACGACCGGTAGTGCTGCTCGGCCAGCACGGTCGTCGGGACGAGCACCGCCACCTGTTTGCCGAACTCGGCCGCCTTGAACGCGGCCCGCATCGCCAGCTCGGTCTTGCCGTACCCGACGTCCCCGCACAGCAGCCGGTCCATCGGGCGGGTCCGCATCATGTCGGCCTTGATCTCCTCGGTGGCGGCGACCTGGTCCCCGGTCGGCTCGTATCGGAACTCGGCCTCGAACTCCCGCTGCCACTCGGTGTCCGGCCCGAACGCCAGCCCAACCTCCGCCGCCCGGGCCGCCTGCACGTCCAGCAGGTCGGCCGCCATGTCCATGACGGCGTCGGCCACCTTCGCCTTCTGCTTCTCCCAGCTCCCGCTCCCGAGCTTGCTCAGGACCGGGTGCCCGCTCGCCCCGCCGACGTACTTCTGGACGAGGTTGATCTTGCTCGCCGGGACGTGCAGGGTCGCGCTGTCGGCGAACCGGAGCGACAGGTACTCCTCGCTCTTGCCGTCCTTGGCGATCGTCTGCATGCCGACGAACTTCGCGATCCCGTGGGCGACGTGGACGACGTAATCGCCGACCTTCAAATCGAGGAACGAGTCCACCGGGCGCGACGCGATCGACTTCTTCACCCGCCGCCGCTGCTCGTACCGGTGGAAGAGCTCGTGGTGGCCGAATAATGCAAGGGGACGAACGCCGCACATCGAACGTTGAACATCGTACGTCGAAGGATCAGATTCGGCGCGATCGGCCTCCCCGTCCCCACTTCGACGTTCGATGTTCGGCGTTCGATGTTCGGTGTCCGCCTTTCCTTCCCCTGCCGCGTCCCTTTCTTCATCCCAAACGAACCCCCGGTGCAGGTACCCCAGCCCGGTCGCGATCTTCGCGCACAGCCCCGGCTGCTCGACCTCGACCAGCTCGCAGAACCGCTTCCGCTCCCCCTCGTTCTCGCAGAACACGGTCACGTCGTGGGTGCCGGCCAGCTCGCCGAGGTCGCGGATCGCCTTCTTCGCCTCCGTCTCGAACCGCTGGAGCGACAGGACCGGCAGCGCGACACGCGGCGGATCGACGGCCCCCATCAGCGTCACCGCCCCCTGGTCGAACTGGCTCAGCTCCAGCCGGGTGTACCCCTGCATGATCCGCATGAGCGCGCTCAGCGGGTACACGCCCTTCACGTCCTGCAGCCGGTCGAGGTACGCCTTGCTCTGCTCGGCGATCTCCAGCGGAGCCCATAGCACAACCACCGTGTCGTCCGGGAGGTAGCGGAACAGGCTGACCGACTCGCCGGCGTCCGGCATCGTGCCCTTGAGGTCCATCACCCGGACCTGCGGGATCGACACCTTAGACCCGAGCGAGTCGAGGTCGAACGTCTTGATCGACTCGATCTGGTCCCCGAGGAAGTCGAACCGGGCGCACAGCCCGACCTGGTCGAGGCTCTCGGGGTGCTCGCCGGGCAGGTAGACGTCGATGATGCCGCCTCGGACGGCGAAGTCCCCGGGGATCTCGACCTGCTCGAGCCGGTTGTACCCGTGCTCGGAGAGCCAGACGATCAGCTTCTCCGGCTCCAGCTCGTCGCCCGGCTTGAAGGTGCGGATCAAGTGCTTGAGCTGGTCCTTGCTCGGCACCGCCTGCATGAGGGCCTGCACCGGGGCGACGAGCAGCAGTTCGGTCGACACGCCGGCCGCATACCGGGCGAGCAACTGGAGCCGGGCCGACACCTGTTCCTCGCTCATCCGCCCGAGCCCGCCTCCGAGCTCCAGGGCCGGCAGCGCGTCCGGCCGGACGCCGGTGAACAGCTCGACGTCGTCGGCCAGATCGTCGGCCTCGTCCAGGTGTCCGCACAAGAGTAGCACCGGCCGCCGGAGCTGCGCGCGCAGCGACGCCACGACGGCCGCCACCGACGACCCCCACAGCCCCGACGCCGTGGCGATCCCCTTGTCGGCGAGCAGGGCGGCGAGGTTCTGGAGCGGGCGCGCAGCGACGAGCCGCCCGATCGCGTCGGGAGGGGTGGGTGAGGCCATAGGTGAGGGAATGGTAGGAGCGGCCGGGGGAGGGGTAAAGGATGGTCCGGGCGACTCCCCTCTGTCGGACGAGTTCGCCGCAACTTGCAATGTGGGGCCGACGAATCGCCGGCGTGCCTACATCAGGCCCGCACCGCTCCCGGCGGCTGCACAGGTCAGAACCGCAAAAACTGCATCGTCGGCGTCGTCGAGCTGCCGCCGAACGAGCCGAGGCCGACCTGCCCGCCGAACAAGCCGCGCTCATTCTGGATCATCAGCAGCAGCAGGTGCCCGTCCTTATCGAACGCGGCGGCGGCGGGGCCGGGGTAGAACGTCTTGGACACCTCCACGTTCGACGCGAACCCGGTCTGGAGGGCGGCGAAGGTGCGGCGGAACGCGTTGTTCGTCACGTTCACCGGCGTGCTCAACTTCCCGCCGACGCTGCTGGTCGAGAAGAACAAATCACCCT
>JAQGHJ010000670.1 GCA_028288905.1 Phycisphaerales bacterium
CCCTGTACGCGTGCGGCGTGATGCTTTACGAGATGCTGACGGGCGAGAAGCCGGCCGGCACGGACCTGCCCAGCGCCGTGAACCCGGCGGTGCCGCGGCACCTGGACGAGGTGTTCCGGCGGAGCTACGCCCGGCTGGACAAGCGGTACGCGTCGGCCGACGAGATGGCCAAAGCGCTGACGGCCGGCCCGCCCGCGGTGCCGGCGTCGGCGGGGCGGGCGGGCGTGCCCGGGGCCGCACCGTTCAGCGGGTACGTGCCGCCGAACGGCAGCGGGCGAGGCGTCGGGGTGCCGGCGTTGCCGCCGGTGATGCCGCCGCCGCTCGGGCTGGCCGGCGGCCGGGACGTCGGCCGGCGGTCCACCTGCCCTCAGTGCCGTGGGGCCGTCGACCCGACCGACCAGTTCTGCATGCACTGCGGCGTCCAGATGGTCGAGAACGTCCGCCGCTGCCCCCAGTGCGGCGGGTATCCCGACCCGACCGACACGTACTGCATCTTCTGCGGCCAAGGGCTGACCGCGATGGCCGGGGTCGGGTGACGAAGGGGCCGAAGCCGGCGAATGGCGGATATGGACGCGTTTCTCGTGGCAGGGGTTTCCAACCCGTGTGAACGGGCCGGAGCACCGGGGAATACGGCTTTCTAAACGGGCTCGTGAGCTTGTCCTTCGCGGCCATCCCACACGGGTTGGAAACCCGTGCCACGACGTCGCGACGCGGTGAGCCTCACTGCTACGGATTGCTACTCGGCGTTACAAAGCTGTCGCACAATCGGACAAACATGAAGCCGCGACCGACGTCATAAACTAGGGCTCGCGCGGCGTCAGGTGACGCCCCTCGACCGCCCGACAGGATAGACCGTGGGACTCGAAGCCTTCGTCATCATCTTTCTGGTCGTTGTCGGCGTGCTGGCGCTGGGGTCGATCCTGTTCACCGGCTGGGCAGTGATGGGCATCCTGCGGCTCACCGGCCGGACCCTGGGCTGGCTGCTCGGGATGCCGTCGAGTGCTGCCGCCCGCCGCCCGATGGTGCCCGGCCCGCCCACGCTGCGGTGCCCGCGTCCGAAGTGCCACGCGACGAACGTCCCGGCGGCCAAGTACTGCCGCCGGTGCGGCACGTCGATGGCCGGCGACGGCTGGGCCGACCGGGCCCGGCCGGTCAGCGGGTGGGCCGCCGCCCCAAACCCGGGTTGGGTCCGGGGTCCGGTCGCCAGGTTCCCCGAGGCCCTCCGCGGCCAGGAGCGGGGACGCCGGTGGTGACGGGCGGGCCCGACGCCGTTACGAGTCTCGCCGGTCGCCTCCCCTTGTTAGATCTCGTCTCCACCCAGCACCGACCGTGACCGCCCTCGCCCCAACCACACCCTCGCCCGCAACCACCGGCCGACCCGCGGCGGTGGCTCCCAACCCGTACGGCGGGCACGTGCCGCCGCAGGCGACGGACGTTTTGGCCGCCCTCCGGCCGGCCGTGGCGGCGACCACCCGGCCGCCGGGCGCGTTCATGGGCGTGCTGCTGGCCCTCGTGTCCCTCGGTGTCGTGCCGGCCGTGCTGTGGGCGTTCCGGTTTCAGTCCGTCGCCGCGGCCGACCGGCGGGCCCTGCGGCGGGTGGCGGACTGGACGGCGGGGCGGGTCGGATCGGACCGGGCGGCCGGGCTGTTGGCCGCGGCGGATCAGGTGAGGCCGCACGTCGTCCTGCCGGCCCTCGTCGCCCTGTACGCCGTGGCCGCCGTCGTGGTGGTCGCGCTGTCGGCCGGTCACCTGCCGTTCGCGATTGACTCGTGGGGGTCGGTGCTGGAAACGACGTACGGGCTCCAGTGGTTCCGATACCTGCGGGCGTCGCCACTGCCCGGCGCGCACGTGGTGGGATTCATGGCTTGGTCGATTGGAGCGGCCGGGGCGTACCTCGCCCACCTGCTGCAGGTCCACGTGCATGCACGGGCGGTGCGGCGATTCCTCGACGAGTTCAACCGGCTTGTGCCGCTCGAAGAAGGGTTCGGTCCGGTGCTCCTCGATCCGATCGGATTCGGGTTCGCCCCGGTCTGGATGTTGGCCGCGGCCGTTCTGTGCGCCGCCAGCGGGTGGTGGGGCGTGGCGTTCGCCGCCGCCGGGGCGACCGACCGCCGGTATCGCCGGTCCGCGGTCCGCTGCCTCCGCGGCGGGCTGGCCAAGCGGGTGAAGGACGTGGTGCTCGCTCACCCCGAGCGCGGCCGGCACGCGGCGGGGACCGCGTCGGGCAGGACCGACGTGACGGCCGTCGCCCGCTGCCCGACCCCGGGCTGTGGCCGGCCGTTCGGGGCGGGTGTGAAGTTCTGCCCGCGGTGCGGTAAGCGGGTGGCGCGGTCGGTGGATCGGAAGGCGTGAGGCATGCCCGCCGATCCTGCACCCCAGGGCGACCGGTTGTGGCAGGCGCTCCGCCGACCGGCGTTCTGGAGTTGGGCGGCTGTCGGTTGGCTCGTGACGTTGGTTTTCCTCGGCCTCGTCATCCGGCTGTTCGGCATGCTCGACGCCCTTACAGAGCGGGAAACCTGGGTAGTCGGCGCCGCTTGCTACACGTTGGCCTTAATTTCTGCGACGGTGTTCGCCCGTCGTAAAGTGGCGCCGGTCAAAGTCGGGGTTGGTGTGCGGGTGCCGGTGACCGAAGTCCCGACCCAGACCCCAACTCGAGTTTCGGTCGAGTACCGGAGGATCGAATCGCCGCCCTACTCACCCGGATGGCTGGCCAAGACCTCTGTGGCCGGGGCAGCGGCTTTGTGGTTCGCATCGCTGTGCTCCGCCGCGACCGGCGGGGACGACTTAGCGCAAGCCGCATGCATCCAACTCGTCGTGCCGTTCGTTTTCATCCTCCCCCCGTGGCTCGTGGGGCACACGGTTTATGCGGTTTGCGGTCGA
>JAQGHJ010000701.1 GCA_028288905.1 Phycisphaerales bacterium
GGACTGGCGGGTCGTCCGCCGGGACCCGGAGCCGGCGGACTTCTGGAGCCAGAGCTTCGTCTGGGGCGACGCCGCCGTGCCGGCGGGCGGCGGCGGTCCGTCCGGGGCGGGTGGGGCGGTCGGCGCGGTCCGGGTGCGGTTCACCAACGCGGGCAAGCCGTTCCGCAAGGTGGAGGCCCACCTCGCGTACGCGGCCGCCGACCCGCAGCCGGCCGCGGTGACGTTCGCCTGGGCCGACCGGACTGGGGTGGAGCGCACCGCGGCCCGCACCTACCCGCCCGCGCCGGCCGCCGAGGACGCGACGTGGACGATCGACGCCGGCGACGGCGTGCGGACCCGGTGGGTCGAGGTGCGGGCGGAGTGAGTCGCGGAGATCCCCGCCCCGCCGGATGGGGTGATAGCACCGCGAGCACCGGCGTGGCGGTTCCGGAGTAGCCTCACCCGGGAGGGTGGGGTGAAGCGCGCGGCCGGGCGAGCTGTTCCTCGTCGTCCTTCACCCGCCGGACTGGGAACCGCGGGGTTCTGCCCGGGGCTATTGGTTGCGCGTCCCTCCGCTATTGGTACTCGAACGCAGACCCTCTCGCCGCACCCGCCAAGTCGTGTCCCCACAACGTCACGGCAGCGGGTTCGGCAGCTTGTTCGGCGGGGGTGGCGGCGAGGGGGGCGACGGCGCCTTCGGGGGGCTCGGCGGAGACGGCGGGGACGGGGCGGCGGCCGGCAGCAGGCCCCAGTAGACGTAGCCGTTCGAGCTGCGGTTGTCGAACTGGAGCGTCGCCCGCCCGCGGAGGGCCAGCAGGGTGCCGGGGTACATGTCCCGGCCGAACGCGGCGGCGTGCCCGTCGGCGTACAGGACGGCTTGGTAGTCGACCTCCCCGACCCGGTTCGGGACTTGGTGGTTGATGTGGTACCGCCGCCCGCCCCCGGCCGAGTAGTACGCCGCGTCGGCCGCCAGCACCCGCTCCGACGACCCCCGCTCCTGTTGGGTGACGGCGGGGACGTACAGCGTCCCCCACCGCCCGACGCTCTTGCCGAGCGTGGCCGTCCCGGTCACGAGCCCGCCGACGTACGCGTAGTCGGTCCAGGCGATCTCGCCCCACTCCGGGTCGGCCGGGATGCCGTCGGCCCCGTTGTACAGCCGCTGGTCGTACAGGCTCGACGGGCACCGCCAGACGCCGGGACTGGCCCCGTACCGCTGCCACTGGGACCACGGGGTGCCGTACCGCCGCCACCCGACCGACGCCCGGTCGACGTCGTCGTCGGCCAGCCACTCGAACCGGTTCACGAGCAGCGGCTGGCGGGCCATGTCCCCGATAGCGGTCTGGCTGGCCGCCGGCGGGGTGCCGGTGCCGTAGCTCATCGGGAACCGACCCTTGTGATCGTTGGCGAACGCCCGGGCGGCCAGCCCGAGCTGCCGCAGGTTCGACGCGCAGACCGCCCGCTTCGCGGCCTCCCTGGCGCGGCTCAAGGCCGGCATCAGGATCGCGATCAGCAGCGCGATGATGCCGATCGCGACGATCAGCTCGACGAGCGTGAAACCGCGGGCGTATGGCCCGCTGCGACGGCGGCCCCGCAACGCCACCAGCGCCGGGCGGAACGCCTGCGGCGGCTTCGGTGAAACCGGCTCGGACGACGACATCGACGGTACTCGGCGACCCACGGGTCACCTCCGATCAAACCGTCCGGGCGGACGACGGGATGTGCCAAACGGCCAAAGACGTGTGGGTGCGGGCAGAGTTCGCACCGACGAAGCTTGTACCCCTAGGCGACAACCAGGTTCAAGAAAATTCGGCTTGTTGTTTCAACGAAATCGGCCGACGCCGGTGCGACTGCGCGTCCGAACGCTAGGCAGCCCCGTCGCGTAGGCTCGGACCCGCGCTACTTGCAGTTGAATCGTGGCTGCCTCTTGCCCCCTCTCCCGTTACGCCGGAGGAGGGGGCAAGAGGCGACCGCCCTACTCGTCGAACCCCATCCCCAGCCGCCCGAGCAGTTTCGTGGCGTTGTCGTGGTACAGCTTCTGGAGGACGGCATCCGGCAGGGCCAGCCCGCGGAGCACGGGCTGTTGGTCCGGCGGCACGTCGGGGTCGATGATCGGACTGGGGCCCTGGTACGCCGTCTCCCACAGCTTGCGGTGGCACCAGATCCGGCTGGCCAGGAAGTCGAACCCGCGGTCGTCGCCGCTCACTTGGTCGGACCCGAAGAGGATGCGGTCCTGGTTGCGAATGAAGAACTCGCGGGCCGCGTCCCGGCGGGCGCTGATCTCCCGGACCATCCACCGGGTGGCCGAGCAGTCGAGCATCAGGTCGGGGAACCGGTCGAGCAGCCGCTGGAGCCGGGGCAGGTCCTCCGGGTTGCCGCCCATGTGGGCCCCGATCCAGGTGGTGCCGCGGTAGCGCTCCAGCAGGTCCTCCCACATGCGGTGGTGGTCGTCGCGGCTGCCGAACTTGGCGGTGTCGGTGTACCGGCCGTTGTACCAGGTGTCCGGGTCGCCGATGTGCGTCATGATCGCCATGCCGCGGTCCCGGACGTCGTCCAGCAGCGGGCGGAACACCGGGGCGTCGAGCCGGTGCCCGCGCATGAGCATCGTCCCCGGCGACGCGTGGAACTTGGCGATCCGGCTGCCGAGGTTGTAGAAGGCGGCGATCCGGTCCCGCCAGTTGTCCGCCCACCGCGGCGACGCGTCGGCCCACTGGGGCATGGCGATGAACTTGACCCGGTGCCCCCAGTCCCGGGCGAGCCCGACGCACTCCTCGAGCGGGGACATGGTCAGGAACCCGTACATGCCGTAGTGGTCGGCCGCCTCGAACCAAGCGTCGGCGTGCCGCCGCATGAACAGGTGGCAGTGGAAGTCGATCACCCGGCCGCGGACCTTCGGCCGGGGCATCGGCCGGCGGTAGTCGAGGTTCGTCCGGTTGTACTCGTCCCGGACGGCCGGCGCGAGGACGGACGCGGCGTTCCGCCGCAGGGCGGCCGCGGCCGTCGCGGCCTTGTCGGGCACGGCGGCCGGCGGCGGCGACTCGGCGACCGGCGGGGCCGCGGGAGGCATGTCAACGGCCGGCTCGGCGGCGGGAACTTCGGACTCGGCCGCCACCCCTGTGGCTTCCGGGTCAGGCACGGGGCCGAGCGGAGCGTGCTGCACCGGACCTGATCCGATCGCCTCGGGCTCCGGCGGGACGACCGCAATGGGGACGGCTAGCGGGATGATTACCGCCCCCTCGGCCGAAGCGGCCGCAACGTCGTCCCCGGCACTGCTCGCCCCAACGGCAGGCGTTGCCTCCCCGCCGCCATTCTCCCCGACGTCGGCCGCCGGACTTGGCGGGACGGCCGCCTCCAGCGAACCCGTCATCGGCGGCACCGACGAATAACTAATACCCGGCTCGGACGGCTGCTCGACCCCGCCCGCCACCTGCCGCTCGCCCGCCGCATCATCCTCGACGGTCCCGCCCACCACCGATCCCTCGGCGACCGGATCGGCGGCAGGTCGCTCGCCGGCCGGCGGCTCACTCTCCGACTCGCCCGCCGGGTCGGCCGCAACCCTGACCGCCAGTCGCTCGTCCGGGGTTGACGCGACCCGCGCCGCCGCAGCGGGCAGGTCGAGGTCGACAAAGGCCGGGGCGGGCTCGGGAGTCGATTGATCCATCGGCGGCGCGTTCGGCAAGAGAGTCAACGGAGTCGATCCGACAGGAATTGAAATGGCTGCCAAGGCCATCGACCCACCGGCGGCCGCCCCTGCGACGGACATCGTTGCCGTCACGGCCGTGGCCGCGACCGTGGCCCCGGCCGCGGTGAATCCCGCCAATGCGACGGCCGTCGGCACGGCAGGGATTCCGGCGTCATCGTCCGCCAAGTTCGGGGTCAGGGCGTCCAGCTCGTCCAAGGGTACTGCCGGGGCCGCGGCAGTTTCGTTTGGCGAGACCTCCTCGGCTGGCTCGGTGGGATCAGACGAGCCCGCGGACGACGCGGTTCCGCCCGGCCCCGGACGTTCTTCCGACTCGTCGGCAACTACCGTCGTGAACGCGGAGCGGTCGCCGGGGGGAGTGGCCGCGGCAGGGACTGCCCCAGTGTCCGCCGTCGCGATCCGCCGGGTGTCCCACGGGTCGCCCGCAATGGGGGCCGACAGGTGCTCGGCCGCGACGGTGGCCGCGACCAAGCCGGACGGACCGGCGGCCGGCGGTGGCCGCCCGACGTCGGTCGCGCCCGTGGCGGTCCAAGTCGTCGTGACGCCCGGGAACTCGGCGGGCTCGGGTGGCCCCGCCCGCGACCCGGCATCCACGATACCCCCTTCAATAAGCGCCGACAGCCCGCCAACCCAGGGATCGACGGACAGGCGAGACGGGGCGGCTCCATCGACAACGCCAGCCGCCGACGTCGCAACTGGGACGTTGACGGGGCCGTCGGCGGCAGCGATGACGTCAGCACGCCCAGGCCGCTTGGTCGACCGGCGGAGGTGCCGGTCGGTCATGCGGGCCAGCAGTTTCGCCCACCGGGGGACGCCGAACTCCTCGATCATCGCAGGAAACTCCGGGGCTCGCGGACCGGTCGCGGCGGGTTCGGCCTGGCGGTCGGACCCGGGAAGGGCGCGGGCGACGCCGGCCTTTCTCGGCAACCGGTCGCCCGCTGATGGTATACTCGACCCGGCACCCACTTCACCCCCGCCGGCCTCAACGCGCCCGCCCGACCCCGCCGAGCCCTCCGGCCGCCGTGGCGCGGGCCAAGCCGCTCCGGACGGATCGAGACATAACCATGACCCCAACCGCGCCCACGGGCCACCCCCGCCCGGTGCCTTGCCCGGCTGCCGCCCGCCCGTTCACCGCCCGGCCGGAATATTCAGGCCGCGACAGCGGCCGCTCCGGGTTCACGCTCGTCGAGCTCTTGGTCGTGATCGGGATCATTGCGCTACTGATCTCGATCCTGCTCCCGTCCCTCGCGCGGGCCCGGGAACAGGGCAACAGGGTCAAGTGCCTCAGCAATCTTCGGCAGCTCGGGATGGCGTTCCAGATGTACGCGAACGACAACAAGGAACTGTACCCGTTCGCGGCCCGGTACCCGGTCAACCTCGTCTTCGACGAGGACTGGATCTGGTACCAGGAGGCCGCCGTGGCCGGGACCGCCCCCGCCCCCGGCCGACCGGTGCCCGACCTGAAGCAGTCCGCCATCGCCCGGTACCTCGGCGGCATCACCCCTGAGGTGTTGCGGTGCCCGTCCGACGAGATCGCCGCCCACCTCACCGCGTCCCCGAGCGGGGTGTACAAGTACAGCTACGCGATGATGGACCGGTACGAGGGCCGGCTGAAGGTGAAGCGGTCGCAGGTTCGCAACGCGACGGACAAGATCCTGCTGGTCGAGGAGGACGAGAGCTCGATCAACGACGGCAACTTCGCCCCCGGCGGCGGCGACCCGACGACGACCGGCACCGCCCGCGACCTGCTCTCGATCCGGCACGACCGCAAGAAGGTCGTGCCGGACCCCCGCGACCAACAGCTCACGACCCACCCGAATGGCGAGCGCCGCGGGAACGCGGCGTTCGTCGACGGGCACGCCGAATTCATCCCCCGGATCGCGGCGGCGACGCTGAAGTACTTCGACCCGAGCAAGTGAGTGCGGCCGCGGCTCTCAGCCCTAACAGCTGCCTCATTCCCCTCAGGCAGTTCGGCCAGCTCAAGCGGCAACGCAGGGTCCCTTGCAATGTATGGCCCGGGGCCGACACCCCGGACTCGGCGACAGGCGACGTTCAGTCGATCCCCGACCCGATCCCCAAAAAAACACCGGCGAACACGGCCACCGATCCCAGGCTGTAACGATAATCCTTCCGAATATCCTTTCCCTCCTCACTCGTAACCGTATAATCCGCCCAACCAACTCGGAGACCGGTCCGCCCTCAATTCAAAAACCGGTTCGCTCATCGACCGCTCCCGCGGACGCCAGAGGAGAACAGAATGTCTACCCGTCCCGTGCGTGTGGCAACCGCCACGCATCGTCAGGTTCGGTCACACCTGCACGCCGGCTTCACGCTGGTCGAACTGCTGGTAGTGATCGGCATCATCGCGCTGTTGATTTCGATTCTCCTCCCGTCGTTGAGCCGTGCACGGGAAGCCGGTAACCAGGTGAAGTGCCTGAGCAACCTGCGGCAGATCTCGACGGCGTTCACGATGTACGCCAATGAGAACAAGGGCTGGTATCCGGCCGCGGCCGCGTGCTGGCCGGCGGCGAAGGTGCGCAAGGAGGACTGGATCTGGTGGCAGGAGATCGCGCTCGGCGCGCGGCAGGCGGCGGACATCGTGGACGCGCCGAGCCAGTCGCCGATCGCCCGGTACATCGGCGGCGGGTTCAAGCCCGAAGTGCTGCGGTGCCCGTCGGACAACGTGGAAGCCCACAAGCCCCCGACCACGTTCGGCGTAGGTTCGATCTCCCCGTACAAGTACAGCTACACGATGAACGTGTACCTCGCCTGCTTTTCGACCTACACCACGCCGAAACCCGTCTTCAAGTCGACGTCGATCCAGCGGCCGACCGACAAGATCCTCCTGATCGAGGAGACGGAAGCGTCCCTCAACGACGGGGGCTGGGATCCGGGAAACGGCAAGCCTGAGACGGACGGTGGCGGCGGCCGCGATCTTCCCGCGATCCGTCACGACCGAAAGAACCCGGTGGCCAGCGACCCGGCCACGCAGATTCTGACCACCCACCCGAACGGTCAGCGGCGGGCCAACGCTTCGTTCGTCGACGGGCACGGCGAGTTCATCAGTCGCGTCGACGCGTGCGACGCCAAACGCGTCTTCCCGAACGATGCCTTCGTCTGGTGATACGAATCGAGAACCCGCTCTATCACGGTTCCCAACAGACTGAACGAACGGCCGCCCTGCACTTGCGGGCGGCCGTCCGCTTTTCCGGTGGCGGGGCTCAATTGCCTGAAACGTCACTCGGGGCGGACTAGGCGGCGGTCGGTCACGCCATTCCGTCCCACCGCTCGTACTCCTCCGGCTCGTCCGCCGGCCCCGACGGGATCGCTATGGGCGACGGCTCATGAGGAGTGGGGACGCGACGACGATCACCAATCTGGCACCGCCATATGTCCCCGTTCCCGGCATCGGGGTGACCGCGCCACCCGGCGTGCCGGTCGAACATGACGTGAGCCGGGTCGACGTGGCCGGGCATCTGGACGGCTTCGCATGCGACGGTGGTGGACATGGTTCGGGTCTCCCGACCGGGGGGTAGGACTTTGGCGGCAGCCGGTAAAGGCGGCCACTAACATTACACGAACCTTATCGGCGATACCCAGACAGATTCCGAACTAATTTGTTCGGCTTTTGGACGGAAGGGTTATTGGTCGGTCGGGAAGCCGTGCCGGAAGCCAATCGTGGACCGGCACGTCGCCTCAGGGTCCGCCCCACCCCGTGGAAATTTTGAGCCGCCTGCGGGTCTTGGGGTACGGCCACCGGGGGCAGCTGACCCGCGAGTTCAGTCAAACGGGCAGGGCCGGAGCGGTCGATGAGCAGACGTCGCCGTTCCGGCGGTGCGGCCACCGACGTCCCCAGACGCGTTCGCTCCTTCGTCGGGGCGACTAGTTCCCGGCTTCGTCATGGGGATAGGCGGGACTTCGGGCAGCGGAGGGTAAGGACGTGAAGTTGCCCCCCGGAGGAGCAAAGGATCCGGCGTGCCCGCGCGGCGGTGGCCGTTAGGCCTGCAGCTGGTTGTTCGTGGCGGTCGCCCGGTCCGACAACGCCGTCAGCGGACTCGAGGCGGTAGAACTTTGGCTCTCCCACCCGGTCCGCCCGTCCGACCCGACGCCGCCCTCGGCCGGCAGCAGGCGGCTGGCCAGGGCGCTCAGTTCGGCCACAGACCCCGGCATCAGGCCGTTCAGCTTCGCCACCAGCTTCGCCACCAGCTTCGCCTGCCAGGACAGGATCACCTCCGCCTCGCCGTTCACGCACGCGGCCACCACCCGTCGAGCGGCCCGGGCGGCGTCCATCGACGTCAGCGGCAGCGAATCACCAGTCGTGAACCACGCGTACTCTTGGCGGTGGCGGCCCTTGAACGTCGCGTTCGGCGGGCTGCCGGTCCGGATCAGCCCCGGCACCACCGTCGTCACGTACACGCCGGCCGGCCGCAGCTCGGCCCGCAGGCCCTCGCTCCATCCGGTCACGGCGAACTTACTCGCCGAGTACGGCAGCAGGTGCGGGACGGCCACCTTCCCGCCGATCGAGCTGACGTTGACGATCCGCCCCCGGCCCCGGCGGCGCATGCCGTCTACGACCTCGGCCGTCGCGTGCAGGGCGGCCCAGAAGTTCGTCGCCATCGCCGTCTCGTAGTCCGCCAGCGTCATGTGGGCGGCAGGGCCGACGGCGATCGTGCCGGCGTTGTTGATTAGCACCTCGACCTGCCCCTGCTCCGCCCGGAGCCGGCCGATCAGCTCGCGCACCTCGTCCGGCTTCGTCACGTCGCAGGTGCCGGTCCAGAGGTCGTGCCCGTCGGCCGCCAAGTGCTGGCGGGCCCGCTCGAGTTCGCCGGCGTCGCGGGCGCAGGCGGCCACCCGGGCCCCGGCGTCGGCGAACGCCTTGGCCAGCAGCAAGCCAAATCCGCGGGAACCGCCGGTGATCAGCACGAGCCGGCCGGACAAGTCGAACCGGCGGGACAGGCGGACGAGGGTCCGGCCGGCCCAAAACGCCCCGACGCCGACCGCCGCCGCTCCGAGCCATTGAGATGTGTCGCGTCCCGTCATCGTGTCGGCCTCCTTTGGTGCTGCCGGCCGACGGGCATTAGGCGTGCCAGCAGCCCCGGTGGCGAGATCCCCAGTCCCATGAGGCGATGGAACAAGCGGCCCGGCAGAGCCAATCGGCTTGGGCGATACGGATGGCCGGTGCAACCGGCCCTACGGCTAGGGCACCAATAAATCGGGGCGGGCGGCGGTCCTGTGACCGCCGCCCGCCCTCATGCGTCGTTCCGAATTTAGGCGGTCTTAGAAGTCCCCGCCCCCGCCGCTGTCACCGCCTCCGCCTCCGAAGTCCCCACCCCCGCCGGAGTCGAACCCGCCGCCGGAATCGAAGCCCGCGCTGGAGTCGAAGCCCCCACCGGAATCGGGTGCCGACCCGCCGCTGCCGAAGTCGCCGCCGCCGGAGCTGTAGTCGGTGTCATGTCCGATGGCCGGGTCGCTCGGCGGGGCGGCGTA
>JAQGHJ010000704.1 GCA_028288905.1 Phycisphaerales bacterium
GTACTCGCGGACGAGCCGGGCGACCCGGTCCCGCTCGGCCCGGGTCTGCGGGACGTTGTCCTGCGGCTTCCGCAGCTTCTGGAGCGGCACCGGCTGCGGCAGCGTCAACAGCGGCATTCCCATAACACCCACTCCTTCGACCCGCCCAGCAGCGGCGGAACATCACGGAGGCACGGAGACACGGAGGTTAACTTGGCCTGCCCGGCCCATAAAAGGCGGCCGCCGGCCCGACCGCGAATTGACAGCTTAACCGATCAACGGGCCGCCGACTCAACCAGCGCCTCTGACCTACCCATCGATCACGCTCGAATTATCGTCAAAGTCACGAAGGTCGGTGCCACCTCCGTGTCTCCGTGCCTCCGTGGTGAGCTTCACCCGTACGCGCCGAACCCGAAGAAGTAGTGCTTCTTCGCCAGCCGGTACATCCAGTGGTCCTCGGGCACCTCGTTGCCCGGGTTGTGCTGGCTGTTCCTCGCCGTCATCGCCTCCAGCTCGGCCAGCCCCGCCCCCGGCTCGCGGTGCGTGGTGTCCTTGGCCCCGTGCTTCAGCACTAGCGCTTTCACGATGTCCGGCCGCTCCAGCACGATGCAGCCTTGGGTCGCACCGGCCGCCGCCTTGCGGAAGTCGGCCAAGTATTCGCTGTCCCGGAACACGTGCATCAGGTCGCGGTCGTCGTGCACGGTCTCCTTGGCGAACTGGATGATCGGGCACGGCTCGATCTCGCCCCACGGGTTGATGTGGTGGCTGATCCCGGTCGCCATCGGGCACAGCGCCCCGCCCTTGTCGTCCCAGTAGGCGTCGACGACGCCAATCGGCATCGTCCGCCGCACCTGCACGATGAACTTGCGGATCCGCAGCACCTGCTCGGGCGACAGCGCCAGCTCCGGGTGCGGGTCGGCCCCGACCGGGCGGTAGGTGTGGAACCAGACGTAGTGGGCCCCCATGTCGATCAGCCGCTGCACCCACGATTCCTGAACGAGGTCGTCGATGTTCGTCTGGCAGACGCTGGTGGCCACGCCGGTGATGAGCCGGTTGCGGAGGCAGGCGTCGAGCCCGGCCAGCGTGCGGTTGAGGACGTTGAACCGGCCGCGGCGCTCGTTCGATACGATCTCCGTCCCCTCGATGCTCACGAGCGGCGTGATGTTCCCCAGCTCGCGCATCTCGGCGGCCAGCTCGTCCGTGATCAGCTGGCCGTTCGTGAAGATCTGGAAGTAGCAGTCGGGGTGCCGGCGGACGATCTCCAGCAGCTCCGGGTGCATGAACGGCTCGCCGCCGAGCAGGCCGAAGAACGCGTTCCCCTGCCGCTTGGCGTCCCCGATGATCCGGTCCATCTTGCCGGCGTCGAGGTAGTGCCGCGGGCCGTCGACCTTCACCCAGCACCCCTGGCACCGCAGGTTGCAGGAGTTGATGACCGAGATGTACAGGAACGGCGGGAAGTACTCGCCCCGCTTGATCCGCTTCTTGAACTTCTGGACGGACCGCATCCCCTTGTAGCCGAAGTTGTACGCGAACTTCCAAAGGAGCCGCTTGTCGGTCGTGGCGAGCATCCGCTTGGACAACTGCATCAGCATGGGCGGCTCACTCGGCAGGGGACGGGGGGAACATGGCGACCGCGAAGGCGCGAAGGAAGACGCGAAGAAGACGCAAGGCAAGCTTGCAAGGTGCCCTTCAGGACACCACCTCGTCCGCTCGGTGGAACGACACACCTAGACCGTCGCCGAAATCCTAACCGGGTACGGCGGGCACAAGATCGACCCCTCGCGACCAGTCAGTGAAGGCCAACAGGTGCGGCGGTAATTCATTTAGAGCCTCCTGCGGGGCATCTACGTCCCACCAGGCGACGCAACAGAGGCAACCGTCCGGCTCATCCGGGCACGCAGTCATCCGACCTCGCCACCGGTCAATCCACGTATCGGCGAGTTGCCACTCGTCATCGCGATCGGTCACAACTAAAACCGTTGCGCGGGGCATTGTCGTTCGTCCACACGGGTCGGGGTTCTTAAGGACACCCTACTCCGACCTCTTCTTCGCGTCTTCCTTCGCGCTTTTCGCGCCTTCGCGGTCGCATGCCTTTCGCTACAGACGCCGTCACTCTGCCCGCCCCGCCGCCGCGGCCGCCTTGGACCGGATCATGTCCATGCTCGGCAGCGCGTTCATCACCTCGGCCGGGATGTCCAGCGCCTCCTGCAGCGTCTTCTGGAGCTTGGTCAGGCACATCTTCCGTTCCTGGATCGCCCGCTTCTCGTCCCGCTCCTTGCTGAACCGGGCCTTGGCGTCGCTGCTCCGCTGGCGCAACGCGGCGTAGATGTCGCCGCCGAGCAGGGCGCTGATGTCGACCTTCATCTTCTCCCGGCTCACGTCCTGCTCGCGGACCTCGTCGCCGTTGATCGGGCCGGCCTTGTACTTCGGGAACAGGATCGCCACCTCGGGGCAGACCCGGCTGCAGGCCGGGCAATCGGTCTTGCAGTTACCCGGCTTCTGCACGCCGATCTTCCCGCCCGGCGCGCCGTACACGTCGAACAAACAGAACGACAAGCACTGCATGCAGTTCGTGCAGCGGTTGTAGTCGATGACCGGGAACCACGGCTTCCACGGCCTCGCCGGCGGGCCGCCGCGGAGCTCGTCCACCAGGGCGACGACCTGGTCGGTGCTCAGCCCGGCGATGTCGCGGAACCGGACGGCGACGCCGGTGGCGTCGTCGGTCGCCTCGGCCGGCTGGGCGTCGGCGAACCGGCCGAGCACGAGCAGGTCGCCGCCGCCGGGGGCGGGGGCCACCGCCCCGCCGGGGCGGACGCACGACACGCTCACGCCGCGGGTGAGCAGGGCCTTGAGGACGGTTGCCC
>JAQGHJ010000749.1 GCA_028288905.1 Phycisphaerales bacterium
GACGCGGCGATCAAGGGGCAGAGGATCGAGGTGACGGCCGGCAACGTCGACTCGTTCCGCCTCTACCTGAACGACCGGATGGTCGACTTAAGCAAACCGGTGACGGTGGCCGTGAATGGCCGGCCGAAGTTCGAGGACGTGGTGCCGCAGAGCGTGGCCGAACTGCTGTCCGACCAGTTGTTCCTGGGGCGGGGCTGGCGGTACTACACGGCCGTGATCGACGTGGAGACGACCGCCCGCCCACCGGCCCCGGCAACTCGAGCGGCGAGCGGGCCGGCGACGCGGGCGGCGGTTGTGCCCGCACCGGCGACGCGTCCGGCCGGCAGGTCTGCGGTCCCGCGGTGACCGAGTCTCACGACTCGTTCGTCCACCTCAAGGCCGCTCGCGAAGACATTCGTGGGACGCCGTCGGCCGGTCAGTCGTCTTGCTCGACAGCTTGTTCACCGGCTCCGCTTCTCCCGCGCGGCCTTTTTCTCCGCCACGTACCGGTCCCGCCGGGCAGCCGCCCAGGCGGTCTTTTCCTCGGCGTGCGGGTCCCGCGCCCGCAGTGCGTCGAACATCCCGCGCACCGATCGTTCCAGTGTGTCCGTGATGACGTCGGGCCGCTGGTCGTGAAGCAGCATCGGCGGGCCGAACTGGATTCGGACCGGGTGCGGGGTCGGCAGCTTCGTGCCGCTCGGCCACGCCTCGAACGACCCGTGGACGGCCACCGGCACGACCGGCACTTTCGCCTTGCGGACGACGAGGGCGGTCCCCTTCTCGAAGGGCCGGATGCCGCCGGCCGGGGTGCGGGTACCCTCGGGGAAGATGTTCAGGGCGGCGCCTTCCCGCAGCCTGTCGATCGTCTCCTTGATCGCCCCGGCCGCCGACCCGGTCTGGCGGACCGGGAACGCCCCGTACGCCCGGATCAGCGCGGCGAAGAGGGGGTTGGTGAACAGTTCGCTCTTGGCCATGTAACTGAGCGGGCGGGGCATCGCCACCCCAATCAGCACCGGGTCGAGCAGGCTCTGGTGGTTCGAGACGACGAGCACCCCGCCGTCGGGCGGGAACGTCTCGGACCCGAAGACCTTCAGGTCGAACAACGTCGAGCAGCCGACCCGGCAGAAAGCCTGAGAGATGCGGAACAGCGGCGTCCCGCGGGCCGGGTGCCAGTGGATGCCGCCGCCCGGCAGCGGACCGGGGGCGGGCACGACGGGGTCCATACTCATTCGCCGCGACCCCCGGGCCCGGCGGGGGCGGTGCCGGAAACGGACGCAGTGTCAGCCGTGGGCGGCCCCGCCGTCGCCAGTTCGGCCGTCGCGGCCGCGATGATCAGCTCGATCACCTCGTCACGGTTCAGGTGGGTCGTATCGACGACCCGGGCATCGGCCGCCGGGGCGAGCGGGGCGACCTTTCGCCCCCGGTCCCGGGCGTCCCGCTCCTCGATCTGCCGCAGGATTTCCTGCGGGTCGACGATCTCGCCCCGGCTGCGGAGCTGCCCGACCCGCCGGCGGGCCCGCTCGGCCGCCGTCGCGTCGAGGAAGAACTTCAGCCCGGCCTCGGGGAAAACGACCGTCCCCTGGTCCCGGCCCTCGGTGACGAGGAACGGCCGCTCCCGCCCGATCCGCTGCTGCTGGGCCACCATCACGTCCCGGATCTCGGGGACGACGGCGACGAACGACGCGGCCCGGGTGGCCTCCGCCCCCCGCAGCAGGTGCCCGACCGGCTCGCCCTTGAGCAGCACGCCCGGCGGGCGGCGAGACCAGTCGAACTCGATCGTCGAATGCTTCGCGACAAACGCCAGCTCCCGCCCGTCCGTCAGGTCGGCCTCGCGGCGCAGGGCCTCGAGCCCGATCGCCCGGTACATGGCGCCGGTGTCGAGGAAGTCGAAGCCCAGCCGCTGGGCGACGGCCTGAGCGACGGTCGATTTGCCGGTCCCCGCGGGGCCGTCGATCGTGATGATCATGCGACCCGGATTGTACGGGCCGGCCGCGTCCGGCAGAAGCCGGGGCGGGACGTCCGGGAATAACCGACGATCCGCTGCGGAAAAGGGCCTCTCCTACCCGACGGCGTCACCGGTTTGGGGGACTCGGAACCGGTCGCCGGCCCCGGGGCCCGGTTGTATCATCGCGGCATGGCACTTCCTGCCGAGAAGCGTCGGTACACGGTCACCGAGTACCTCGAACGCGAAGAGAAGGCCTTGGACCGACACGAATTTCACGACGGCGAGATCCTCGCCATGTCGGGCGGAACGTACGTCCACGGCCAAATCAACAGTAACGTCACGCGGGCCCTTGGAAACCGTCTGGGCGGCACCGGCTGTACCGTCGTCGGGAGCGATGTGCGCGTCCGCGTCGGACGCGATCGTCATTACGTCTACCCCGACCAAAGCGTGGTGTGCGGCTCGCCAGCCTTTGACCCAGCGGACGACAAGCAGACGACCATCCTAAACCCGAAGGTGATCTTCGAGGTCTTGTCCGACTCGACCGAGGCGTACGACCGGGGCGACAAGTTCGCCCGCTACCGCGAGGTCCCGTCCATCATCGAGTACGTGCTCGTGTCGCAGCGGGAGCCGATGGTCGAGACGTTCCGGCGGGGGGAGGACGGGACGTGGCGGTTCTTCGCGGCGTTCGCCGGCTGGGACGCGGTGGCCCGGCTGCCGAGTATCGGCATCGACCTGCCGCTGGCGGACGTGTACGCGGGCATCAAGTTTCCGGACGCGGGTGGCCCCGACGTTGACGCGGTCGATCCCTTGAACGAAAGGCGCGGGCCGGACACCCCGCCCGACCCCGCCCTTTGATCGCTCGACCCATCGGCCGGTGCAAATCTCGTTGGATTTGGCGGGTCTGTGACGAGCCGGCCGGGGCCGCCGTTGTGGTGCGGGCTTTCGGCTTGGGCGGCCTGAGCTCTGACGTGCAGGGTGGAAAGCCCGCGCCACAAACCGACCCAGTCCGCGGTCCCACCCACGCTCTCAGCCCCCCGCCGGCCGCGTGGCCGGGCGGGTCGCCGCGGCACCGGCCGCCGCCGGCTTCTCCGCCGAGGCGGCTCCGGGCTGCTCGGCCGCCGGGTCTGCCAGCTTCGCCAGCTCGTCCTTGCCGAAGAACTTCAGCGACTCGGAGTTCACGCAATGCCGCCGCCCGGTTGGTGCCGGACCGTCCTCAAACACGTGCCCGAGGTGGCTGTCGCACCGGGCGCACAAAATCTCCACCCGCCGCATCCCGTGGCTCTCGTCCACGTCCTCGGCGACGTTCGTCTCGCCGACCGGCTTGAAGAAGCTCGGCCAACCGGTCCCGCTGTTGAACTTCGCGTCAGACGCGAACAGCGGCAGCCCGCACCCGACGCAGGCGTAGACCCCGTCCTTGTGGTTGTCGAGCAGCGTCCCGCAGAACGGTCGCTCCGTCCCCTTCGCCCGGACGACGGCGAACGTGGCCGGCCCGAGCTGCTTGCGCCACTCGTCATCCGACTTCGTCACCCGCGGGCTCTCGACCGGCCCGACCAGCTTGCCGTCCTTGTTGAACACCACGACCTTCACGACCGCCTCCTTTGCCGACGCCCGGGCGGCGGCGGCCGCTTCCGGCTTCGCCTCGACCCGCAACTGGTACGCCCCCAGCCCCACCGCCGCGGCCGCGACGCCCGCGGCCATCCACTTCAACGCCCGCATCGAACCTCCGTCGTCTGTGTGCCCCGCCGTGCCCGCCCCTTGACTGTAAGCCGGCCCGGCGGACATTTCGACCGCCCCTGCCGCCGCCGAGCAGACCCGAACCGAGAGATGCCTCATGCAAACGTACGCCTGCGGATTCCTGTTCAGCCCCGACCGCTCCCGGGTGCTGCTGATCCGAAAGCGGCGGCCGGCGTGGCAGGCGGGGAAGCTCAACGGCGTCGGCGGCAAGATCGAACCGGGCGAGGCACCGGCCGACGCGATGCGCCGCGAGTTCCGCGAGGAGGCCGGCCTGGACTTGCCCGATTGGGACCCCGTCGTCCGCCTCGCCGGCCCCGACTGGGCCGGCACGTTCTACCGCGCGTTCGGCGATGTCGACGCCGCCCGGGCGATGACGGACGAGGAGCTGGAAGTCCATCCCGCGGCCGCCCTGCCGCCGGACGTCATCCCGAACCTCCGGTGGCTCATCCCGCTGCTGCTCGACGAGGACGTGGCCGGGCGGGCGTACACCGTGACGGTCCGGTCGGGCGACGCGGGCGCGGGAGGCTTCCCGTGATATGCACGGCGGCACATCCGAATGCCGCGGGTTGAAGTCACCCCATCAGTCACCGCACGATACGCGCTCGGTCGCCCGAAGTTGTCGATGACGCGACGCGCCTCCGTCCGGAGCGCCCGGTCCGATCGACGGCTCACACCGCCCCACCTCAATGCGGGTCCGCCTCTGCCGATGACCTCGTGCCCCCTGCCCCCGCTGCTCACGGCACCGGCGGCGGCCCCTCGGCCTTGTCCCGCCCGACCCACTCCTTCACCCGGCCCGGCAGCAGCTTGAGGCCGAGCTCGCGGAGCCGCCCGCTCACCAGCGGCTGGCCGGTGTGGTACGCGATCGCCCGGGCCCCGACGGCCTGCACCTCGAGCCAGTTCCACCCGGCCCCGATCCCGACGCCGACGAGCGGCACCCCCTTCGTCGCCAGCGCCCGTCCGGTCAGCTTGGCCCCGAGGAACCGCCCGCTCAGTTTGGCGGCCGCCTCGAAGCTGCCCTTGCCAACCGCCCGGCGGACGAGCGACTTCGTCAGCTGTTCGCCCGCCCGCACGCCGAGCTGCCGCAACGCTTGGCTCAGGGCCGCGGGGAACACGACGGCCAGCACGTCCGCCCGGAACCGCTCGGGGTCGTCGAGCGACGCCGGGTCGAGCAACGCCGCGATGCCGCCGGCCATCGTCCCCTCGACCTTCATCATCGCCGCCATGTCCGCCAAGGCGGCCGGCATGAACGTGAGCGGACTGGCCAGCACGCCGGTGACGCCGCCGATGGTCGCCCCCTGCTTCTGGGCGTACTTGACGAGCTGCCGGGCCATCTCCTCCGGCGGGGCGTTGGGGTCGCGGGTGCGGACCTCCATCGCCAGCCGGCGGCAGGCGTCGGCGTCCGGCACCACCCAGCCCATCATCTGCTCGACCTTGTCGGCGAGGA
>JAQGHJ010000773.1 GCA_028288905.1 Phycisphaerales bacterium
GTCGGCGCGACCTCCCCCGCCCGGTATACTCCGCGGCGATGTCCGACCCCGCCCGCATCCTCGTCGTCCAGCCCAGCTGGGTGGGCGACGCCGTGATGGCCACCCCCACCCTGCGGGCCCTCCGCCAGCGGTACCCGGCCGCCGAGATCAGCTACCTGATGAAGCGGTACGTCAAGCCGCTGTACGCCGGCATGCCGTGGGCCGACCGGCTCATCACCTACCGGACCGGCAAGACGAAGGCGAAGGCCGGCAAGGGCCAGTTTTTCGACCTCGCCGCCAGGCTCAAGGCGGCCAAGTTCGACATGGCCGTCCTGCTGCCGAACTCGTTCAAGGCCGCCCTCGTCTGCCGCATGGCCAAGATCGAGAAGATCGTCGGGTACGACCGCGACGGCCGGGGCTTTTTGCTGTCCGACCGGCTGCTGGCCCCGAAGGAGAAGGGCAAGTTCGTCCCCAGCCCGATCATCCGCTACTACCTCGGGCTGGCGAACTACCTCGGGGCCGGGGCCCGCGACCTGAAGATGGAGCTGTTCGTCACCCCGGCCGAGCGGCGGGACGCCGAGGCGGTGCTGGCCCGCGGCGGGCTGCCGCCGGACCTCGACCGCCCGGCCGACCGCGGGCAACCGCCGCTCATCCTCATCAACCCCGGCGCCAACTACGGGGCGGCCAAGCTCTGGAAGGCCGACTACTTCGCGGAGCTGGCCGACCGGTTCATGGACGAGCTGAACGCCACGGTCCTGATCAGCGGGGCCCCGAAGGAGCGGGCGATCGTCGAGCAGGTCAAGCGGCACATGAAGCGCGCGCCCGTCGACCTGTCCAACAAGGGCGTCGACCTCGGCAGCCTGAAAGAGATCGTCCGCCGCTGCGACCTGATGGTGACGAACGACACCGGCCCCCGCCACGTCGCCGCGGCGATGAACGTGCCGGTCGTGACGGTCTTCGGCCCGACGCACCCGGAGTGGACTGAGATCTACTACCCGAAGGAACGCCAGGTGGCCGTGAAGGTGTTCTGCGGCCCGTGCCAGAAAAAGGTCTGCCCGCTCGACCACCGCTGCATGACCCGCGTCACCCCGAACATGGTGTGGGACGCGTCGGTCGCCCTGCTGAACCACCAAAGCGGGGCGATGACCCACACCCGCACGCCCGAGGAGACGGCGGCGGTGTGAGAGGGTGCGCAGTTCTCCGTCACCCGGTCCATTCCCCCTCGACAGTTGGCACCCGGATGTCGAGGGGTACATCGGGGAAAGCCGCTCCGCGTCCGGATCGACAAGCGTCGCGCCCCCTGGACCGCGCTACTTGTTGCGTCCCCGCCCCGCCCCCGGCGACAATCCGCGGCACAACCGCCCGGCCGACCCCGCCGGCCCGCCCGCGCTCCGCCCCTCCCTATGCCCAACCCCCTTTCCGGCACGCTGCCGCAGCGGCTCCAGTGCCTGCTCGGCCTGACCGCTTTCGTCGCCGTCGCTTGGGCCGTCGGCCGGTTCCGCACCCGCGGGCAGGTTCGCGGGCCGTTCCCGTGGCGGCTGCTGGGCTGGGGCCTCGCGCTGCAGTTCGCGTTCGCCGTGCTCGTGCTGCGGGTGCCGAACCTGCTCGTGGTGGTGACGGCCGCGATCGACGCCCTGCTCGGGTACACCAGGGCCGGCGTCGCCGTCGTGTTCGGCAACCTCGGGGAGATGACCCTGCCCGTCACCGCCACCGGGGCGGCCGGCGAGAAGCCGACCGGGTTCGCGGCGGCCGGGGCGGTGTTCGCGTTCTTCGTCCTGCCCACGATCATCTTCTTCTCCGCCCTGACCGCGATCGCGTACCACCTCGGGGTCATGCAGATCGTCGTGCAGGCGTTGGCCTGGGTGATGAGCAAGACGATGAAGACGAGCGGGGCCGAGACGCTGTCGGCCGCGGCAAACGTGTTCGTCGGGCAGACCGAGGCCCCGCTGATGGTCAAGCCGTTCGTCGCCGCCCTGACGAAATCTGAGCTGATGTGCGTGATGGTGGCCGGGTTTGCGAACATCGCGTCCGGCGTGCTCGGCCTCTACACGTTCTGGCTGAAGGACTACATCGACCAGGCCGGCGGACATTTGGCCGCCGCCTGCCTCGTCAGCGCCCCGGCCGCCCTGCTCGTGTCGAAGTTGATGGTGCCGGAGACGGAGACGCCGGTGACGGCCGGCGGGATCGAGTTCCGGGTCGAGCGGCTGGACGCGAACCTTGTCGACGCCGCCACCCGCGGGACCACCGAGGGGCTGGGGCTGGCGCTGAACGTGGCCGCGATGCTGATCGCGTTCACTGCCCTCGTCGCGCTTGTGAACGGGCTGCTCGGGTGGACGGGCCAAGTCCTGCACCTGACCGCGGCCGGGCAGCCGCCGCTGTCGCTCCAAGCGATCCTGGGCTACCTGCTGGCCCCCGTCGCGTGGCTGACCGGCGTGTCGTGGGCCGACGCCCGCACGGTCGGGTCGCTCGTCGGCGTCAAGACGGTGCTGAACGAGCTGATCGCCTACGGCGACATGAAGGACGGCTTCGCCGCCGCCGCGGCCGCCGGGGACGCCCACCGGTACCTGTCCCCCCGGTCGGCCCTGATCGGGCTGTACGCGCTGTGCGGGTTCGCGAACTTCGCGTCCGTCGGCATCCAGGTCGGCGGTATCAGCACGCTCGCCCCCGAGCGGCGGAAAGACCTGTCGAAGCTCGGCCTGCTAGCGATGTTCGGCGGCGCGCTGGCGAGCCACATGACCGCGGCCGTGGTGGGGGTGCTGTTGTAGGGGACTGACGGACGAGCGGGCGGCGGGGGGCAGGGGACACGCGACGCGAAGGCGCGAAGAGCGCGAAGGCGGACGCGAAAGGGAGCGGGAACGGGCTGCGGTTCGAGGAACGGGTGGCACCGCGGCTGGCGACGCCCCCCACGGATGTCATCCTGAGCGGAGCGAAGGACCCCTCGTCCACCGCGCAGCCGGACCCAGGATTTTGGGGACCGTGTAATGTGAATCGGTGATCGATCGGACGGCAAGCACCGGCGGCGGGGCCACCCGTTCGCAATCCGCTGCCATTCCACTGCTGATCCGGTCGCGCGGTGGACGAGGGGTCCTTCGCTCCGCACAGGATGACATCCGTGGGGGGAGACGCCGCCAGCCGCGATGCCACACAAGTCCCCGCTCCCGCACCGGCTCTTCCTTCGCGTCCGCCTTCGCGCTCTTCGCGCCTTCGCGTCGCGTGTCCCCCCGCCCGCGTCGCCGACACCTCCCGCTCACGCCGGCGCCAGCAGCCGCTTTTCCACCACGAACTGCGTCACCAACTCCTTCGGTCCCTCCGTGTCGAACAGCACGCTCACCTTCCCGCCGCCGGGGTACGCCATCACCACCCCCTGGCCCCACTTGGCGTGGGCGACGCGACTTTTGAGCGGGAACGGTTGGTCGCCCCGCACCTTCACCTCCTTGTCGGCCTTCGCCACCTCCCCGGTCTCGCAGTTGTCGCAGTGGTCGCAGGCGTCCGCGTAGGCTTCGCCGAAGTAGTTCAGGATGTACCGCCGGCGGCAGTCGCCGGTCTCGGCGTAATCCTTCATCAAAGCGACCCGACCGAGCCGGAAGGCGCGGTGCCCGTCGTGCTCGGCGACGGCCGCGTC
>JAQGHJ010000788.1 GCA_028288905.1 Phycisphaerales bacterium
CGAACACCCCCTGGGCGTGCCCGGCGGTGTTGTACGCGTCCGTGATCACGCACCGGCGGATCCGAACGTTGGACATCGGGCCGAAGTACCCGGTCAGCGTCACGTTCGTCGTGTACGAGTCGACCGCCACGTCCTCGACGAGCAGGTCGTTCGTCCCGGCCAGCAGCCGCACGCCCTCGTTCCCGCCGCTCGCCCCGGCGAACGTCGGGCTGGTCGGGTCCCGGGCGTCGGACCAGAACTTGATCCCCTGGATGACCAGGTGGTTCGTCGTCTTCGACGAGCTGCTGCCGGTCGTCATCGCGCTGGCCTTGCCGGTCGCGACGACCGGGCGGCTGCCGGTGCCGTACGCCCCGAACACCATCGGGTCATCCGCGCTCGCCCCGCCCTTCGTCCACGTCCCGACCGCCTCCCGGAACGTGTCTCCCCGCTTCAGCAGCAGCTGGTCCCCGTACCCGGACCGGACCAGCCCCTTGGCCTTGGCGATCGTCTTCAGCGGGGCGCTCGCCGACAAACCGGAGTTGGCGTCGCTGCCGGACGCGCTGACGTAGTACACCCGGTCGGCCGCGGTCGGCGTAACGACGGTGAACCCGGCGGCGTCGTACGACACGGAGAACAGCCGGCGGTCCTCGAGGGCGTCGACGGCGGCCGCGCGGACGGCGGACCGCCCCAGGGCGGTGGACCGGCGGGTGCCGCGGTGCGACCGGGCAGGGCTCGTCACGATGGCCGGGCGGGCGGTCGGCGTCGAAACGCCGGCGGCCGCCGAAAACAACTTCGGCATGTACAGCACCTGTTGGGTTGGAAGGACCCGGGAAAAACACCGGCGGCCGTCAGTACGGACCGGCAGCCCAAGCCGACGGCGGCACAGTGCCGCCCGGCGGGCGAAACGTTCGGTTGTTCGGGTAGGACTCGCGGCCCGCGTGCGTCGGGTGGGGTCGCCGTCGGAAGGCGGTCCCGCACGTGATGCCGTTTCAGCGTCCTGGCGTCACCGGCTTGCAGCGGCCGGCTTACGGGTTCCCGTCACACCTGTTTGGCGGGACCCGGGGGACGAGCGCCGACGTTGCCGTGTGGCGGTCGTCGAGCGTGCTCATCGTTCGCGTGCGTGTTGTACAGGTGTTACGCCCAACTTTTCACCTGTGTTCTGACCGAGAATGAAGTTTTTTAAACGATTCCTTCAAGCCGGGGTAATGGTCCGCCCCAAAACGGGGCGGGGGTCGTAGTGATTGTGCGGAATACAGTGATTAACGCCAGGTCGTTCGTCTCACTCGCGGCCGCCCTGACATCGCAAGCGGCTCACCATATTCGTCGGCCTTGAATTCGGATGTCTGAAGGATTGTTCGGGCGGGTCGCCGCTGCCGCGGCGGCGGAGCGCCGAGCCGCTTTGCGCCCCCGCACCGTCTGGGCATCGAGTTACGACACCCGGTGCCAGGATTTGCCGACGGTTCTCGGACGCTTTGGACCTACTGCGTTTCTCCGATTCAACCGGCACCTGCTGCCCGAGTCGCATCATTCGAACGTGAGGTTCACAACTAAAGGCGACCTTCACCCGCTAACGCGACGGGCGGACACCGGATGGTGTCCGCCCGTCGAAGATCCAACTGTTCCAGCTCCGCGCTAACGCAGTGCCGGCTGACCCTCAACCATCCAAGCCGAGTGACACCCCGCGCCGTGACCGAGCGTTTCGCGGTGAAATTACATCACCGCTCGTGGCTGTCGCCGGCCGCTCGTGTGCGGGCTTACAGGAGCGGGGGCGTCACAGCATCGCGACGACGCCCCGCATATACCCGACGCTCTCGGCCAAGCCGGGGAGCGGGTCGACCGGGTCCTTCTCGTGCTCGAACCCGACGAGCCCTGCATACTTGATGTCGAGCAGGGCCCGGACCATGGCCGGGACGTCGATCGCCCCGCGGCCGAGTTCCACCTCGACCTTGGTGTTCTTGCCCTTCACGTCGGAGACGTCCTTGAAGTGGCAGTCGTAGAGCCGATCCTTCATGTCCCGAAGGGCCTTGGCCGGGTCGTGGCCCGCCCGGGCGGTGTGCCCGACGTCGACGCAGTACCCGACCCGGGGGTCCAGGTCCTTGACGGCCGCCTGCACCTCGTACGGGCTGGGGAACGTCTTGTCCTCCGGCCCGTGGTTGTGGATGGCCATCCTCACGTCGAACTCCTTCACGAGCTTCTCGAGCATCGGGAGGACCGCGGCCGACTTGGGGGCGCACACCATGACCTGGGCCCCGATGTCGCGGCAGTACTCGAACGCGTTGCGGGCGGCGGCGGCGTCGTCCGTCAGCGTGATGTTCCCGCACGACAGCGGCGTGATGCCGGCGTCGCGGAACGCGGCGGCCACCTTCTGCCGCTCCTCCTTCGTGCTCTTGAGGGACAGGTGGAAGTCCTTGATCGACACGTAGTGCAGCCCGACCCGCTGGATCGCCTTGATCGTCTGGTCGAGCGGGACCTTCCGGAAGCTGTACGACGCGACGCCGACCTTGAGCCCCTTGAACCGGTCCGGCGCGTCGGC
>JAQGHJ010000088.1 GCA_028288905.1 Phycisphaerales bacterium
CGTTGTCGCCGCCGTCCTCGACGGGGCGACGAAGAACCTCACCCTCCAGAACCAGTCGGTCGGGACGGCCGCGACGGGCTTCTCCCTCACGTACCAGCTCGTCCAGCCGAATTCGAACGTCTACGTCACCGGTGGGCAGAACCTGACGATGATCGCCAAGGTCGGCGAGGTGACGGCCGGATCGGCGCTGACGAAGTACGGGGCCGGCACCCTCGTGTTGGGGACGAGCGGCACCAGCAACACGCACGCGTTCACCGGCGGGCTGACGGCGAACGGCGGGTTCGTCAACATTTACTCCCAGATCAACCTCGGGTCCGGGACGGTGACGTTGAACGGGGCGACCCTCCAGATCACGCAGGCCGGCACCCCGCTGAGTTCGGTCGCCACCCGCACGTTCAGCATGGGGGCGGACGGCGGGACGATTCTGCTCGGGTCTACGACGAACGCGTGGACGCTCCTGGGCCCGATTGCCGGGGCCGGCCGGCTCACCGCGGCCGGCAGTTCGACAGGGTCCAGCCAAGTCCTGACGTTGTCCGGGTCCGGGTCGAATTACGCCGGCGGGCTCACGATCACCGCTGGCGCGACCGTGTCGACTGCCCTGTTCGCCAACCTCGGGTCCGCCCCGTCGGCCCCGGTTGCAGACTTCCTCCGGCTCGACAACGGGACGCTGTCCTGGACCGAGTCTGGCACGGTCACCACCGGGTCGTCCAACCGCGGCACGACGATCGGGGCCGGCGGCGGGACGGTCAACGTCACCAGCAGCTCCGAGACGCTCGGGTTCGCCGGGGCGTTCGCGTCCGATGGCGCGTCGGTCGGCACCCTGACCAAGACCGGCGCAGGCACCCTCCGGTTCACCGGGGCGAACACGTACGCCGGCCCGACCAGCGTGCTCGCCGGGCTGCTGCGGGACAACGGCACGCACGTCGGGGCCGGCAGCTACCTCGTGGCGTCCGGAGCGTCGTACGGCGGGTCCGGGATCCTGACGTTGGCCGCCGGGAGCGCCGTGAACGTTGGTGGCACCCTGACCCCCGGTGCCACCCTGGGCGGGACGACGGCCTTCGGCACCCTGACGATCAACGGCGACGTCGCCATGTCGAACGCCGGGTCCGCTGGCACGCTGTTGGTCGACGTCAACCCCGCGTCCACGACCCCGACCGACAAGCTGGTCGTGAACGGCGCGCTGAACCTGGCCGGTTCGTCCGTGTCGCTCGCACTCACGAACGACGCCTCGTTCGCGACCCCGCTGGTGTTCGCCACGTACAACACGCTGGCCGGCACGTTCGCCAACACCCAGGCCTTGGCCGACGCCGGGTTCGCGATCGACTACGCGTACCAGGGCAACAACATCGCGCTGACGGCGGTACCCGAGCCGGCGGCGCTCGGTCTGCTCGGACTCGGCGGGATCGGGTTGCTCCGGCGCCGCCGGATCACCCGTTGAACCCTGCGGCGGCGACGACGCGGGCCTAATGCGTGGGGCCGCCCGATCGTGCCGGCGGGCCTCCACGGCGTCGCATCTCGATTTCGGCGGGCTATACACCTTTCCCGTGCCCCTCGCCGTTGTCCCGTAGGGTGGGGCGACCGTTCCCGCGGTACGACCGCCGCTTCGGCCGCGTTTCACTTCCAACACACCACCACCATGAAGCCATGCATCCGGGCGAACGCGTTCGTCGCCGCCGCCGTCGCGTTCGCCCTCGTCGGGTCGGCCCGCGCCGACGTCATCCCCCTGGTCGCCGGCCCGGCCGCCGGGCCGACGGTGCTCGTCGTCACCGACACGTTTGCCGGTGACCTGTCGGCCGACGTGGCGTTGCGGCAGGTCGCCGCCTGGCCGCTCGCCCGCGGGCGGGTGGTGACGGCGGGGAAGGACGAGCTGCCGGCCGCCGTCGCCGCGGCCAAGCCGGCCGCGGTCGTCGTGCTGCGGACCGCCCGGTACACGAAGGAGAGCGCGACCGTCGAGGCCCGGGGCGTCGACGCCGGCCCGCTCGTCGATACGCTCAACGGCCTGACCGAGGGCAAGGGCGAGAAGTTGTCGGCCGACCCGGCCGGCGGTCACCTGCCGGCCGTCGACGCGGTCGCCGGCGCCCCCGCCGTCCGCGTGTCGCTCATCGTCAAGGACGGCGGCACCAACCCGGCCGCCCGGGCCCGCATGTTCCGCCACGCCGTGTACGCGGTGCTGGCCGGGCAGAAGATGGCCGACGGGGTCGACCCGTGGCTGCTCGCCCGCCGGCAGCCGGGGCTCGTCAACGTCGCGGTGTACGTCGGGGTCGGGTCCGAGAGCACGCCGGGCGTCAAGGCGTACCCCAAGGCCCTGACGATGGACCCGGGCGTGCGGTACACGTTCGTCGGGGCGGCCGAGATCCGCCGCCCGGGCGGACTGTCGCCGTTCGACGCGATCGTGTTCCCCGGCGGCATGTCCAACGCCCAGGGCAAGGTTCTGGGCACGGACGGGGCCAAGGCCGTTCAGGACTTCGTCCGGGCCGGCGGCGGGTACGTCAGCAGTTGCGCCGGGTCGTACCTGGCGAGCACGCACTACGACTGGTCGCTCGGGATCATCAACTCGGACGTGCTGGACGCGGCCCACTGGCTCCGCGGGAGCGGGGACGTCGACATCGAGCTGACCGACGCCGGGCGGGCCATCCTCGGGGACTTCAAGGGGCTGGTGAAGTGCCACTACGCCAACGGCCCGCTGCTGGCGGCCGGCAAGGCGGCCGGGCTCGGGGCGTTCACCCCGCTGGCGTACTACCGGTCGGACATGGCCAAGAGCGCCAAGGGCGGGGTGATGCCGAACACCCCGGCCATCATCGCGGGGGACTGCGGGAGCGGGCGGGTGCTCTGCTTCAGCCCGCACCCTGAGTACACGGCCGGGCTGGAGGGGTTCGTCGCTCGGGCGGTCCGGTGGACGGCCCGGAAGCCGGCCGCGGAGACGGCGACGGCCGAGGACGCGACCGCCGAGCCGAAGCCGGCGACTGAGCCGAAGGCCGTCGAGGCGGTGAAGGCGGCCGGCGAG
>JAQGHJ010000797.1 GCA_028288905.1 Phycisphaerales bacterium
GCCACGGCATCGACATCGTGGAGACGTCCCGCATCCGCAAGCTGGTCGACCACCACGGCACCCACTTCCTCGACCGCGTGTTCACCCCGGCCGAGCAGGCCTACTGCAACCGGAACCCGAAGCGGTACTTCGAGCACCTCGCCGGCCGGTTCGCGGCCAAGGAGGCGGTGCTGAAGGTGCTCGGCACCGGCTGGCGCGGCGGGATCGCCTGGACGGACGTGGAGGTGGTGAAGGCCCTGAGTGGCCAGCCGAGCGTCGCCCTGACCGGCGAGAGCGCACGGATCGCGGCCGACCTCGGGATCGTCCGCTGGCACCTGAGCATCAGCCACATCGAGACGCACGCGACGGCCAGCGCGATCGGGCTGGCGTCCCGCGAGGCGGCCGCCGGGACGCCGCCTGCCGGCGCGTGACCGCATTTCGTTACCCGGCGCGGTCGCACCCGGCGTGGCGTTACCCCGTGGCGGGGAATGCCCTATTATCGGCCCGGCGGCCGCCGGGTGGCCGCACCCGCCCGCTGCGCCGAGTTGGCCACTGTTACGTCCATGATCCTCTCTACCTTTCGCGCCCTCTTCCGCGTCCTCGGCGTCTGGCTGGTCAGCGGAACGCTACTGAACTTCAGTAAGCACCCGCACTGGTACGTCCGGGCCTGGGACTTCCCCCGGGCGTTCACTGCCGGCCTGGCGACCGTGGTCGGGGCCGGCTACGGCCTACTGTCCGGCGGGCGGTGGTCCGGTCGGCGGCCGCCCCGCTGGCGGCCGTTCCGCCGACAGCAGACGTCCGGACTCAGTTGGCCGGACCGGCTGCTGCTCGGTGGGCTCGCGCTCACCATCGCCCGGCAGCTGTACCTGATCTATCCCTACACCACGCTCGCCCGGACGGTCGTCAAGCGGTCGACCGCCCCGGGCGGCCCCGACTCCTTCCGCCTCGTGATCTCGAACGTGCTGATGGAGAACCGCGAGCACGAGAAGTGGCTCCGCGTGGTCCGCGAGGCCGACCCGGACGTGATCGTTGCCGTCGAGGTGGACGCCGCGTGGGACGCCGCCCTCGCCCCGCTAAAGGCCGACTACCCGTACGTGCTCCGCCGGCCGCAGGAGAACTACTACGGCATGGCCATCTACTCGCGGCTGCCGTTCGACGGCGACCCGCAGGTGCGGTTCCTCGTGCAGGACGACGTCCCGTCGGCCCGCGTGATGCTCCGGCTCCGGGACGGGCAGCGGGTCCGGTTGCACGCCCTGCACCCGCGGCCGCCCGAGCCGCTGCGCGACCAAGACTCCGCCCCGCGCGACGCCGAGTTGGTCACGGTCGGCCGGGAGATCGGCGAGCACGAGCGCGACCTGCCGACCGTCGTCTGCGGCGACCTGAACGACGTCGCCTGGTCGTACACGACCCAACTTTTCCTGCGACTCAGCCGGCTGCTCGACCCCCGCCGCGGCCGCGGATCGTTCAACAGCTTCAACGCGAACAGCCGGCTGTTCCGGTTCCCGCTCGACCACGTCTTCCACTCGGACGAGTTCCGGCTGATCGACATGCGGGTGCTGCCGCACGTCGGGTCCGACCACTTCCCGGTCATGATCGAGCTGAGCTGCCAACCCTACGCGGCGCGTCGGGTGCAAACGCCGTCGGAGCCGACGGCCGCGGACCAGGAGGAGGCGTCCGAGATCCTGGGCACCCAGGCCCAGCGCGAGGCCGAGGGCAAGGGGAAAGGCCACGTCGGGCGAACGCGGGGGGACACGCATGGTTGAACCCAACGCCGTAGCAGCCGCGGACGCGGCGCTCGCCGAGCCGCTCCCGGCGGCCGCCCCACCGTCGGCCGTCGCCGTGACCGCGGCCTATGCCGTCCACCTGTTCACGGCGTCCGGCGTCGTCTGCACGTTTTTGGCCGCGGCCGAGGTCTGCTCGCCGGGCTGCCGTCCGCGCGTCGTGTTCGCGTGGCTCGGGCTCCAGGTCCTGATCGACGCGGCCGACGGCCCGCTCGCCCGGTTGTGCCGGATCAAGCAGACGGCCCCCCGCATCGACGGGCGGACGATCGACGACCTCGTCGACTACCTGTCGTACACGTTCGTCCCGCTGCTGCTGGTGTGGCGGATGGGGTGGGTGCCCGGTTCACACGGCGGGCTGTGGGTCGCCCCGACCATGGTCGCGAGCCTGTTCGGGTTCGCCAACAAGGGGGCGAAGGACGAGGCCGGCGGGTTCTTCCTCGGGTTCCCGTCGTACTGGAACATCGTCGCCGTGTACGCCGGCTTGGCGCACGCGGCCGCCGGCCCATGGCCTAACGCGGCACTGCTCGTCGTCCTCACCGTGCTCACGGTCCTGCCGGTCCGGTTCGTCTACCCGAACCTCGCCCCGCAACCGTGGCGCGTACCGCTGCTGGCCGCCACGCTCGTTTGGGCCGCGCTTCTTGCCGCCCTGCTGCTCGGCGATTACCCGCGAGCACCGGCGTGGCTCGTGGCCGCATCGCTCGTGTACCCAGTGCTATACGTGGTGCTGTCGGTGTGGCTGGACCTGCAACGGCGACGGGCCGCGCCCGCGACGTTGCGCGCGTAGGGCGTGCTTCACCACGATTGCGCACGAACAAAGCCGAACGCCGGTGCGGACTGCTCGAGGCCGCGGAGGCTTCGTTCCCGCCGCAGCTGCCGTTTTAGCTCGTCAAGCTTCGACGCTTGGGCTGGGGCCAACAGGACGGATGACGGGAGCACGACCCCGCAGGAGTCAAAGGGGCCCGCCGCCGGTTGTACAGCGGGCAGGCGGGTGGGCACGTCGGGCACCCGAACGCCATCGGGCCTCCGAGTGAAGTAGGTCGGATCGTCGCTCAGTCCTTCTGCTTCGTCGCCCCCAGCTCCTTGGCGATCTCGCTCTCGAGCTCGTCGAGCTTGCCCATCTCCTGCCGCTCGGCCGCCACCACGTCGGCCATGATCATCCGGTCGATCTCGTCGTCGCTGACGAGGTCCTTGCCGCCGCCGGCCGTCGCGCCGCTGTTCGCGCTCGACTCCATGGAGTCGAGGAACACCTCCATGCGCTCCTCCATGCTGCCGGCCTGAGCGACCGCCCGCTCCCACTGCGCCTGGGTCTTCGTCAGGTCCATCTCGCCGAACGTCCGCCCGATCTCCTGGGCCATTAGGTTCATCGCCCCGGCAAATTCCTGTCCGGCCGCGGCCTGCTGCTGGATCAGCATCGCGTTCTTGATCGACAGCAGTTGCCGCTCGAGCATCCGCTTGACGGTGTGCGTCTTCTTCAGCGCCCCGCGGATGAACTGGTACTGGTTCTCGTCCCCGATCCGCTTGGCGTGCTGGGCGTTCTTGACGAAGTCGGCCGCGAACTTCTCCTGCTGCCGGATCGACTTCTCGATCGACCGCATCCCGGCGCGGATCTTCATCTCCCGCTCGATCTTCCGCTCTTCCTTGCTCTTGAACAGGCCCATGATTCCGACCTCTCTCACTTCGGGGACGCGGCGGGAGCGGCGGCGGCGTCACGGGCGCGCCGGCGCCGTGGCGGGACGGGGAGGACCAGGACGATCAGGAACGCTCCGATGCCCACCCACCCGGGGCCCTCGCCTCCGCGGGCGGCGATCATGGCGATGCCGTACGACGCGTAGGCGACCCCGAACGCGAGTGTGACCCGCCGCGGCCCGCCGGCGGCCGCGATCAGCATGCCGGCGAACGTGGCCAAGCCGTCCGCCCGCTCGTTCACCTCGGCCGACAGCCGCCGCCCCACGTTCGTCCCGCGGTCCTGCCGCCCGTACCCGAGCGGGATGACCGGTGACGGCGGCAGGCCGGGCTCGTGCGGGGTATGGTCAGGCATGTTCGTAGGTCCCCGCGGGGCAGCGGCGCCGGATTCACCGCCGCCGGGGCGAGTGCCGCCACATCGCGGGGAACGGGACGACGAGGGCGATCAGCGCCGCGCCCCACCCGGCGAACGCGTAGTTGTCGTTGTACACCCGGCGGCCCCACCCGGCGACCAGCCCGCTGACCAACAAGCCCACGCCGAGGGCGAACACCGCCCGGCGGAACAGGAACATCATCACGTCTTCGAACGGCACGCCCGCCGGCTTGTGCGTCCCGGGCGACGCGTACCCCAGCGGGACGGCCGGCAGGGGGTCCGCCGACGGCCGGGGCGACGGGTCGTCCGGGCGGGACGCGGGGTACGATGGGCGTGGCTCGTTCGTCATCGCACCTCGCGACCACTGATCTTCGACCGGCCCCACAGCCACAGCCGCACGACCCAGGCGACCGGCTGCAGGGCCGTCCACATCACCCACTCGGCGGCATTCTTGCGGTGCCGCGCCGGGTCGGCCGACGGTCCGGCGGGACGAACTGGATTGGGATCGCCGGTGCTCACGGCTCGGCCGACGCCTGCTTGTTCCGCACGGCCCGGTCGGCCTCCTCGAACGCCGCCTTCTCCCCGACCTGGCCCTGGTCCAGGTCGTTCCAAATGTTCATCAGCTCTTGCCCGGCCGACGTCAGCCCGGCCCGGGCCACCGCGTCCTTGTCCGACTGGGCGCCGAGGTCGAGCAGCTCGTTCAGCCGCTCCATGTACACGTCCTCGGTCACGGCGTCGTCCTCGATCAGCGCGCTGATCTTGGCCACGTCCCGCTCGGTCAGGTTCAGCCGGCCCATCGCCCCGCTGGCCTTGGGGGCGTTCTCCTTCACCATCCGCACCCGGCTGACCGTCATCAGCTCCTTCGACCGGACGTTCAGCTGCCGCCCGACCTGCAACTGCTCCTGCGTCTTGAGTTCGAACTGCATCGCCAGCGCCTTCCGCAGCTCCGGCGACTTCTGCGACGCCCCCTGCTGGAAGATGTTCTGCTTCTCCTTCGCGATCGTCTCGATCCGCTTGAACAGCTTGTCCCGCTCGCGGGTGGCGAGGATCTCCTCCCGCCGCAGCTCGGCCGGCGACAGGTCGCTGAGCGTCTTGACCTTCTTGCCGAAGATTTTATCGAGCAGCGCCATGGGGGAGAGGGGAAGAGAAGAAGAGGGGAAGTAGGCAGCAGGATCAAGCGGGACCGGCGTCCGAAGCGTGCCCTAGCGGGTGCGGTCACCTGCCCCGCATCCGTGTCCGTCTGTGGCTCTCCTGCGCTCAACCCGGTTCGGCGGCCCCTGGCACCTTTCGCCGCTCGCCCGGGATAGGCGGCAGAGGCGACGCGGTCGCACGCTCGCGGGAGGGCGTACCCCGGTCGGCCGAAGCTGCCGACGGCTCGGCCTTCGCCGGCTCCGGCGCGGCGAATTTCGCCTGCAGCTCGGCCAGCACGTCCTGGGCCCCCATCCCCAGCTCCGACCCGACCACGCTCACGGCATCCGCCTGCTCGTTCAGCTGATCGAGCGTGGCCATCCCGACGTCCACCTGCTCGCTCGACTGGGCGACGTTCTCCAGCGTCTCTAGCCGCTCCTTGGAGAGGTGGTGTTCCATCTCCAGGTTGTGGACGCCCGTCTCGATGATGTTGATCTTTTTGTCGATCGTCGAGACGAGCTGCTGGATCCGCTCGACCCGCTTGCGGAGCTGACTGATCTCGGTCGCGATCCGCTTCTGCGCGAGCGGGGTCGCGGACGGGAAGGTCTTCGTCAGCTCGGCTTCCTTCTTCTCGACCTGCTCGACCTCGGCGTACGCCCGGTCCCGCTGCTGGGCGAGCAGGGCCCGCTCCTGCGACAGCCGGGCCGCCTTCTTGTCCCGGCTCTCGCCGCCGGCCCCGAACAGGCCCTTCATCTTTTCCCAGAACGGCATGGTGTCTCCGATCGCGCCGCCGGCGGTCGACGTCCCGTCCCGGTACAGCACCAGTGTGCCCTCGAACGTCCCGGTCGCCAAGCCCGGCGTCTTGGCCGCGTAGTCCCGAAGGGCCGCCGCGGCCAGCGCCACGGGCACCCGGGCCTCCTCGGCCAGCCGGTCGGCGGCCACGCCGTTCATCAGCAGCCCGGGCGACGCCTCGATCGCCGCCCGCACCCGCTCCTTCTTCTGCTCGGGCGTCTCGGGGTCGAGCAGGCTCGCCAGATCCTTGAAGTCGCCGGGGGCGGTGACGGTCCACCCGCCGGCGTCGTTCGCCTCGGCCAGCACGAGCGCGCCGGCCCCGACCTTCCCGCCGGCCATCGCCCGGGCCTCGGGCGTGAACCCGGACGTGCTGACGAGGATCAGGGTCTGAGGCACCCGCCCCAGCGGCGGCGGGACGGCCGCCAGCACCCGGTGCACGCCCTCCTTGCCGAGCGGCGGCGGGTCGTCGCCCTTGAGCAGGGCGGCCGTCGGGGCGAGCGTGACGACCCGCACCCGCCCGACCGGCTGCTTGCCGCCGAAGAACGTCTTGTTCGACAGCGTCACGTCCAGCGTCGGGCCGACCGGCATCGCCCGCTGCAGCTCGCGGTCGTACAGCCCGAGCTCGATCATCCGCTGCTTGACGCCGACCGCATCGTCGCCGGGCGTGACGTCGCGGAAGAACCCGGTGACGGGCCGCCGCCCGGCCGTCGTGTCGACGGCCAGGCGCTCGTCGTTCAGCAGCGCCTGGACGTGCCCGACGAACTGCTGCTGCCGCTGGCGGTGGACGGACGGGTCGGAAGGGTGTGACATCGGCGGACGCTCTCCTCCCGTGGCGACGGCGCGCGGCCGGCCCGCGTCGGGCAAATCATACACGACGCCCACCGGTGTGAGCGTTCGAAGGAAGATGTGAGTTCGCAACTAGCGGAAAACAGTGGTTTGCCAGCGGCGGCGAATGGCGGCGGTGCGGCGCAGTGGCGCGGCCGTTCACTGCGGGGCCGGGAGTGACGCGATGACGACGCACTCGACGATTATCGTCACCGAAAAGCCGACG
>JAQGHJ010000808.1 GCA_028288905.1 Phycisphaerales bacterium
GGCCGGCGACGCGCCGCCGTCGGCCGGCCCCGTGCCGGCCGGGCGGGTGCTCGGCCGCGACAGGTCGGTCCGCCGGATGATGTACAGGTCGGAGATCAGCGGGCTCGTCGTGTCCCGGGCCAGCGTCAGCGCGTCGAGCACTCGGAAGTCCGGGTCGACCAGCGCGTACTGCCCGGGCTGCGTGACCGCCCCGAGGATGCTGATCGCCCGCCCGCGGGCCTCGCCGACCGTCACCGACACCTGCGCCCGCTGGATGATGTTGGCGGTGCGGTACGCCTCTTCGATCGCCTGCTGGAGCTCGAATTCGGTCTTGCCCTCGGCCTTGATCTGCCCGACGAACGGCAGCGAGATGTTCCCGCTCTCGCTCACCCGCGTCGTCTTGACCGTCTGGGTGCCGGGGCCGCCGAGGTCGCTGATCTCCAGGCTCAGGAGGTCATTCTTGCTGATGACGTAGTCAGTGGCCGACACGACCAGGTCGTCCTGGGTGGGCGGCTGGGCCGTGACGAACTCACGGTTCGGCTCCTCGATCGCCGGGTCGACCTGGTTCAGAATCTTGACGACGAGCGTGTCCTTGCGGACCCGGCCGGCAAGCTCGCTGGGGTCGATGAAGCTCTTGATGTCGAGCGGGTTGGCGTTCTGGCAGCCGGCCAACAGCCCGGCCCCGAGCGTGGTCGCACCGATGGCCGCCAACAGCCGGGCCGGGTTCCGTTTCGCAGTGCCGCGGGAGAGACGCAAAACGTGCTCCTTTCGAACGCAGAGCTTCACAAGCAGGGACGCAGGCCCGACTCGACCCCGACCGCCGAACGGCGGCGGCGGGACGTCGGTCCCACCCCGACCGGGGCCGAACCAACTGAGAAAGGTCGTGGCGATGCGGGTCGGGTCGGCCAAAACCCCTAGAGGCAATCCGTCCAGCCGTCGGGCCGGTCGGCTGCCACGGCATCTTGACCCATCGACCGCTCGGACGCAAATCCTTAGCGGACGCATGTACGCCCCGACCCCGCGCAACGTCAGGACGGGCGGTACAACCCGGTTATCCGTTATCGTCCATCCGACCGTGGGGACGTACAAATGACAGAGCCCCACGGTTACTGGACGTCGCGGCGCCATTCCGAGCGGGGCGGCACGTACAAGGCAAGCATCAAGTGAGCGTCATGACGACACAAGGCCGATCGGCCCGCGCCCTGATGTGGCTGGCAGTCGCGTCCGCCGCCGCGACCGTGCCCCCGCGGCCAGCCAGGGCGGCCGAACCCGCCGTTGATCCGCCGACCCGCCCCGCCACGCTGCCGGTCCAGCCGGCAACCCGACCGGTGCCGCTGGGGCCGGGGAACGCCCGGCGGGCACTCACCGTCGACGGGCGGGCCCGGTCGTACCTCGTCCACGTCCCGCCGGCGTACGACCCGGCGAAGCCGACGTCGGTTGTGCTGGCGTTCCACGGGGCGCTGATGAACGCGGCCGCCATGTCCGCGTTCTCCGGCCTGAGCACCAAGGCCGACTCGGCCGGGTTCGTCGTCGTCTACCCGAATGGAACCGGGTTGGGAGAGGCGGCCCTGTTCTTCAACGCCAGCGCCGCCCCCACCTACCCGGCCACCCGCTCGGCGACTGCGGATGCCGCCACGTCCGGCTCGGCGACCACGGCCCCGGTCGCCGGCCCAGTCGCGGGAATCCCGGCGCAGCCGCCGGACGACGTCGCGTTCACGGCCGCCGTGCTCGACGACCTGGCGACGGTCGTCAACGTCGACGCCAAGCGGGTGTTCGCGACCGGGATGAGCAACGGCGGGATGATGTGCCACCGGTTGGCAGCCGAGTTGAGCGACCGGATCGCGGCCGTCGCCCCGATCGGCGGCACCCTCGCCCTGCCGGCCGTCCACCCCCGGCGGGCGGTGCCGGTCCTTCACTTCCACGGGACGGCGGACCGGATCGTCCCGTTCGACGGCCCCCGCGGCCGGACGCCGGCCACCATGCAGTTCCGGTCGGTGGCCGACACGGTTGCCGCGTGGGTGGCGGCCGACGGGTGCCGCCCGGCCGGCGTCACCACCGCCCTGCCAAACGCCGCGCCGGACGACGGCACGACGGTCCGCCAGACCGTCTACAGCGGCGGCCCGGACGGGGTGGAGGTCGTACTCGTGACGGTCGAGAACGGCGGGCACACCTGGCCCGGCCAGCCCCCGCCGGTCCCGTGGCTCGGGCTGTCGACGAAGGACGTGGCGGCGAACGACCTGATGTGGGCGTTCTTCGAGCGGCACCCGATGCGGTGAAGGGGGCGGGTCGGCTCCCCCGTGGCACGGGTTTCCAACCCGTGCGGGCGTGTACCCACGTCCGCGGGCCGTGCCCGGCCCGGCTAGCTAGAGCGCAGCGTCCGGAGGGCATTTGGTGGGTCGGGCGGCGTACCGCCCGAGCGTGCGGGTACGCCCGCCACGGGTTGGAAACCCGTGCCACGGGGAGCGGCGGGCGGTGCCCGCTCTACCCTACCCGCCCGCCGCCACCCACGCGATCGCCTTATCCGCCAGCCGATCGAGCGCCCGGACGCTCAGCTGCAAGTGGTCCTCCCGCGTGTCCTCGATCTTGTTGTGCGAGATCCCGCGGAGGCTCTGGACGAAGAGCATGACAGTGGGCACGCCGGCCCGGCACACCTCGGCCGCATCGTGCAGGGGGCCGCTGGGCAGGCGGTGGGACGTGCCGCACACCTCGCGCACCGCCGCGTCGGCCAGGTCGATCAGCGTCGGGTGGAACGGGAACGGCTGGATCTGCCACAGCTTGTCCCAGGCGACCTCGATCTTCTCCTCGGCCGCGAACCGCTCGCCCGCCGACCTCGCGTCGGCGTACATGGCGGCCAGGGCGGCGGGGTCGAGGTGCCGCTGGTCGAGCGTCATCTTGGCCTGCCCGACGACGGCCGTCACGATGCCGGGCTCGGTCGTTACCCGGCCGACGGTGCAGACGCCGCCGTGCCGCGCCGCGATGTCCCGGATCGCCAGGTGCAGCTTGCTAACGCCGGCCAGCGCGTCCTTCCGGACCGCCATCGGCGTGCTGCCGGAGTGGGCGGCCTGCCCCGTGAAGGTGACCGCGTGCCGCTCGACTCCGAACGTGCCGAGCACCACGCCCATCGGCAGCCCGAGCCCTTCGAGCACCGGGCCCTGCTCGATGTGCAGCTCGAGGTAGGCGGCCGCCTTCGCCAGCTCGGCCCGGGCGTCGGTCGCCCGCTCGACGTCGATGCCGTAGTTGCGGACCGCGTCGGCCAACCGGACGCCGTCGCGGTCGGTCAGGTCGCGGACGTCGGCCGGGACGAGCGCGCCCGACGCGGCGCTGGACCCGAACAGGCTGCGGCCGAACCGCGCCCCCTCCTCGTCCGCCCAGTCGACGAGGCGAATGGTGACCGGCGGCGGCGACCCGGCGGCGGCCAAGCGGCGGAGCACCTCCAGCCCGGCGACCACGTTCAGGCACCCGTCGAGCCACCCGCCGTTCGGCACCGAGTCGAGGTGCCCGCCGATCAGCAGCTCGCGGTCGGACACCCCGCGGAGCGTCGCCCACAGGTTCCCGCCGGCGTCCTGGTGAACCTCGACGGGCAACGCCGCCAGCTTGTCCCTGAACCACTGCCGGGCCGCCGCCCACGTCGGGGTGAACGCGACCCGCTGGGCCCCGTCTGGCGTGCCGGTGAGCGTCCGGAGTTCCTTCAGTTCGGCGACGGTGCGGTCCGGCCGCAGGGCCGGGGCGGACGGGTGAGTCATGACGGGCGGGCTCCGGGCGGCGCGGGCGGTTCGGTGGCGGGGATGGTAACACGGGGCGGGCGCTGAGGCGGGTGAGCGGCCTGAAGTGCCGCGACCCCCCACGGATGTCATCCTGAGCGCAGCGAAGGACCCCTCGTCCACCACGCAACCGGAACAGCAGCTACGGGGCAGTGGAATGTGAATGGGTGGCCGACCGCCGGTGCCCGGAGCGCAGGCACTCTTTCACATTCCACGGCCGCCGAAGTCCTGTGCGGCGCTGCGCGGTGGACGAGGGGTCCTTCGCTCCGCTCAGCGCCGCTCGTCATCCCCACGCGATTCGACTGGAACAGGTGGCTCACCGCCCAAGCTCGCCGTGATGCTTGGCCGTTCCGCGAGCTTCGTCCGGATACCAGTCTCGCGCCAGGTCCCGCCAGTACTTGTTCCCGGACTCGATCAGCGAGACCTTTTTCGCCCGCACCCACCCCTTCAACTCCTTCTCACGTTCGATCGCTCCCCACGACGTCCGGAACGCCTCGTAGTGGACCAGCCGGGAGATGTTGTAGGTGGCCGTGAAGCCGGGGAACGCCTTGCGCTTGTGCTGGAGGACGCGGGTTTCGAGGTCGCTCGTGACGCCGACGTAGAGGGTATGGGAGCGGTTGGCGAGCAGGTTGACGTAGTACCGCTTGAGGTGCACGGGTCCGATCCCCTTCCCACAACGGCCGACCCAGCCCCTGCCGGCCGTGCGGCGGCCACCCATTCCCAGTCCACCGTCCCGGAACCGCTCGTCCGGCCGCGCGGTGGACGAGGGGTCCTTCGCTTCGCTCAGGATGACATCCGTTGGGCATGTCCGCGCCGGGCGTGGGCCGCGGTGAACGCCGGTCGAAAGTGCCCCCCTTCCGCCCTGCCGTCACAGCTCCCGCTGCACGATGACGACCGTCTGGTCGTCCAGCGGCTCCTGCTTGCCGGACCACGCCCGGGCGGCGGACCGCAGGGCGGCGAGCAGGCCCTCGGGCGGCTCGTGCTGGTGCTCGTCGAGGATCCGGCACATCCGCTCGACCCCGAGTTGCTCCCCATCCTCCCGCGACGCCTCGAAGATGCCGTCCGTCGGCAGGATGAGTTGGCCGCCGGGCTCCAGTTGCATCGGCGGAGGTGGGCCGTCGGCCCAGACGGGCAGGACTCCGAGCGGCTGCACCGGCGGGTCCAAGTCTTCCAGTTCGCCGCCGGGCCGGCGGCGGACCAGCATCGGGCCGTGCCCGGCGCTGCTCCAGTGCAGCTGGCCGTCGGTCGACAGGAACCCGAGGAACGCGGTCACGAACTGGCCCCAGTCCAGGTCCTCGGCCAGCCGGGCGTTCACCCGGACGAGCACCGCGTGCGGGTCCGGCTCGTAGTCGGCCAGCGCCCGGACCAGCGTCCGGGCCTGGGACACGACCAGCGCCGGGCCGAGCCCGTGCCCGCTCGCGTCTGCGACGAGGATGCCGAGCCGGCCGTCGGGCATCTTCCACAGGTCGAA
>JAQGHJ010000838.1 GCA_028288905.1 Phycisphaerales bacterium
CCCGACGCCGTACCGCGCCAGCCGCGCGGCTTGGGCGGCGGCGGGCGAGCGGGTCGTCGCGGCGATGGTGGAGGGGGCGGGGTTCGGCACGGTGCGTGGGCGGCGACGGGCACTACGGGACCCCGCCGGTCCGTCGCGGCGGGCCGCGCGGCACGAGCGGGAATGACGGGGACGAGCTCAGGCGTCCGACGGGGCCGGCAGCGTCGGCTGGCCGTTCCCGTTCTTGCCGTGGCCGTTCAGGTGCTTGTCCGCCGCCGAGGCGGCGGCCGCGTCCGCCGGCGTGCTGCCGTACCCGTACCCGTACTTGTACCCGTAGCCGTACCCGTAATAGTACCCGTACCGGCCGCGGCCGCGGGGCACGTCGTTCACGATGACGCCGAGCAGGTTCGCCCCGACGGACACGAGGGCGTCGCGGGCGTGGGCGCTGACCCGGCGGGTCGACTTCTCCGCCCGGATCACGAGCACGGTCACGTCGGCCGCGGCGGCCAGGATCCGGGCGTCGGTGACGGCGACGACCGGCGGGGAGTCGATCACGATCTGGTCGTACCGCATCGACAGCTCGGCGATCAGGTCGGCGAACCCTTGGCCGCTGAGCATCTCGGCCGGGTTCGGCGGGAGCGGCCCGCACGGCAGGACGTCGAGCCCGCCGGCCGCGTCCTTGCGGATCGCCTCGTCGGCCGTCGCCCGGCCGGCCAGCACGGTCGACAGCCCGACGGCCGCGTCGAGCCCGAACGCCCGGTGCTGCACCGGCTTGCGGCAGTCGGCGTCGATCAGCAGGGCCCGCCGGTTCGCCTGGGCGATCGCCAACGCCAGGTTGCTGGCGAGCGTCGACTTGCCGTCGCCGGGGGACGGGCTCGTGACGAGGATCGTCTTGCTCTTGACCTCCGGGGCGCCGAAGTAGATGGCCGTCCGGACGGTCCGGTACGCCTCGGAGACGTCCGACCGCGGCTGGACGTGGATCTCCTGGGCCCGGCGGGGCGTCGTCAGCTTGCCGGCGATGTGGGGGACGACGCCGAGCACGGGGATGCCGAGCAGCTCGGCCGCCTCGTCGGCGGAGCGGACCCGCTGGTCCGCCCAGTCCAGGGCCAGCGCCCCGCCGAGGCCGAGCATCAGCCCGACGACGACGGCCAGCCCGAGCGTCCTGCTGCGGACCGGCCGGACCGGGGAGCCGTCGGGCTTGGCGACCTCCAGCACGGTCACGCTGTTGATCGAGTCGGCGTTGCCGGCGACGTTGACCTCCTTCATCCGCGTGTCGATCAGGTCGAGCACCTTCTCGAGCCGGCGGGCGTCGACCTCCATCTGGGCGAGCTCGGCCGCCTTGGCGTTCAGCTTGACGGCCTCGGCCTGCTGGGCGTCGAACAGGCCGGCGAGGGCCTTCTCCCGCCGCTCGGACCGGGCCAGCGTCTCCTTCATGACCGCCAGCCAGTTGTCGACGAACATCCGGTCGGCGCCGGTGTCCTTCGGGACCGCCAGCCGCGGGGCGTCGTCGCCGGCGATCTCGGCCCGCAGGTCGGCGGCCTGGATCTCCGCGGTCTTCACGTTCGGGTGGTTCGCGCCGAGCTGCTGGCGGGTCGTCCGGGCCTTGGACTCCAGCGCCTTCAGCTCGGCCATGCGCGGGTCGTACGCGAGGCCCCCCGCGACACCGCCGCCGTTCGCCGGGTCGCCGTTCCGGTCCCGCTGGGTCACCATGAACTGTCGGAACGAGACGGGGTCCTTGGCGAGCGCGACCGCCGACTCGAGGGTGACGCGGGCGTCCATCGTCGCCAGCTGGGCCTTCGTGACCGCGTCGGACAGCTCGCCGAGGCGGACGACCGCGATGTTCCCCTTTTCCCCCTCGAACCGCACCGCCCCGTTCGCCTGGCGGAACGCGAGCATCGCGTCCGACAGGGTCTTGCGGCTCGCCTCGTAGCCGTCCTTCTCCTTCTTGAGCACGGCCAGGACCTCACCGGCGGTCGACCGGGACCGGCGGCTGTGGTGCTCGATGTACGCGTCGACCACCGCGTTGACGGCCAGGGCGGCGTCCGTCGGCCGGCCGCTCTCGGCGGAGACCGTGATGATGTCCCCCTTGGCGCTCACGCCCGTGTCGATCGTCCCCTTGAGGAACCCGACCGGGTTGTCCGACCGCCGGAGCGCCTCGATCTGCTGGGCCTCGGGCAGCGCGGCGGCGGCGGCCAGGATCGCGCTGGACTTCATCAGCTCGCACTGGGTGAACAGGAAGCCCTGGGTGTTCGGCCCCGCCGCAACCCCCTCGCCGATGATCTTCGGCGGGGGCTCGATGTAGATGCGCGAGGCGCTGGCGTACGTCGGGGGGGTGCGGGACAAGTGGAAGACGGCCGCGGCGAGCGCGACGGAGACCGCGGCCACCACGACCCACCGACGCCGCCACACGACCTCCAGCACCGGGGCGGCAAGTCGCCCGCCGGCCGGTGCCGGCACGGCGGGGACGTTCAACCCCTCGGACACCTGGGAGGAACTGGGGCGGGCGAGCACGGTTCGGCGGTCGAGCATAATCCAAAACTCCGGCCCGCCTTCGACGGCGTGCCCACGACACACCCTCAGGCCGAGCGTTCGCTCGGCCTGAGGGCGGGCTTTCAACCCTTGCCAACGCTAATTTTTTTTGCCTCGTTGCGTTCTGAGCGACCAGTCCGACCCCCGGTGTATTTGGGGGCCGGCTCTGTTCCCTCGGGCCGGCGGCAGTACGTGCCGAGCGGCCCCCCCATCAGACGGATAGCGGCCGGAGAGGCCGTCGGGCGGGCCCGTTGAGGGCCGCGTCCCGCGGCGGTGCTGCGTTTTCTACGTCAGCACCGCCGCGAAGGATCGGTCGCAATGCGCGGGAAATCAGTCGTTGATGTCGTCGATCGTGATCGTGACCGACCCGTTCTGGATCGTCGCGTTGACCGGGTTGAAGATCGTCGCCTTGAAGGTCTCGAGCCCTTCCTTCTTCTCGTCCCCGATGATCGGGACCTGGAACCCTCGAACCAGCGACGTGGTCCCCTTGGCGAACGTTTGCTTCCCGTACCGGGCACCGTAATCGTTGTCAGAAACCTTCGCGGTGCCGTCGACGGTGGTGTAATTGAACATCACGTCCTTGCTCGGGGTGCCCGAGAGGTAGATGCTGAAGCCCTTGTACGTCGTGCTCCCCTTCGGGCCCTCCAACACCGTGGTGGAGCCGTTCACGGCGAGCGTCAGCGTCAGCTGCGACTGGGCCGAGTCGTTGTCGAAGATCGTGCCGGTCGCCGTCGCCCGGGCGATCGTCACCGGGCTCGGCCGGCCGTTGCTCAAGGTGACGGAGAAGGTCTCCGTCGGCTCGTTGACCGTGTTGTTGACCACCTGGATCGTGATCGGCTGCTGCTGGGAGCCGGCAGGGAACGTGACCGTCCCCGACTTGGACTGGAAGTCGGAACCGGAGACCGCGCTGCCGCTCACGGTCGTGTAGTTGACGAGCACCGGGACCGGGCTCGGCTTCGACAGCGTGACCAGGAACGTGATCGGCGTCGTGCCGGAGTTGCCTTCGACGACCGCCGCGTCTTGGATCGTGATCGTCGTCCCGGGCAACGGTTGGTTCGACGAGTCCGTGGCCCGCACGACTGCCGGCGCGGACATCGCAGCGCTGCCGTTGGAGACCACCAAGGTCTGGCCACTCGCACCGGCCGAGGAGGCCGTTTTAGCGAACGGGTCGAACGCCAGGGCCGAGGTAGCCTTGGCGGTGCCCGGGCTGACGGACGCCGAAGCGGACCGCGCCACCCCAACAAGGGCGACGAACCCCGCAACCCCTAACGTGTAACGACGGAAAGCTTTGACGCCCATGCTGATCCACCCTTTCTAAAAATCGGTCGGAACGGTCAGAACGTTGACTGGGCCTTCGTACCGCCGCCGATCACATCGGCCCGCGTTCGAACGCACCCCCGTGTTCAGACCGCATGACCATACGTGAAGTTCAGTCCGACGCAAGCCTATTTCAACGAAGGCCGTGTTTTCTTGGCTCGATTTTGCTTTATCTTTATAAATAGCCGAATACTAAACGTTTAGGATCGATTCGCCTTCGGCTTATCAGCCGCGCGCTCACCCGAGACGTGTAAGCAAACTCTATTTCAGTGGTCACTTTCGGCTGTTGCTGCATGAGTTTGCTATCGCAAATTAGATGCCTTTCTGAATTATCGGCGTTTAGTGCCCTCCACCGTCGTGCGCTCAGCGATCGTCCAAGCGGCCCCAGACGGAGTGCCTAGTTTTTAGGCGGCCGTCATTACACGTCGAATCAAAAAGTCGCGTCCCAACGAGGACTATCCCGACAGTGGCCTCTCGCTGCCCACCTCCTAAGTCTGAGCGTTCTTTCTCACGAAGATGATGAGCCGCCTCATGATGCAGCTTTTATGAGATTCGATTCTGTGGAGAAGCTGCTGAAGCGTAGCCCCCTTAGTGCAGAGTAGGTCACACGCTTATCGAATGGGACTTCCAAGGCTGGGCTAGCTTGCTCGTGCCAGTGGCGTAGTGACTTCTGGGTTCTCGCCTCAACGGCCCGAGCGAAGTTGTCCGTGCGGGCCAGTCGGCATGTCCGTGACAGCGGACGCGAGAAGGGATGGAGATCGGCACGCTCAAATCGTGGCCGGCGAATGATTTGGCCTGCTTTGGACGTCGCCAGTGGCGGTGACCCTTGCAGTTCACCCTGAACCTCTTCGGCGGTTGGGCGTATTTCCCCCGATTTCGTGCGTTCATGCCGTCCCTTTGTCCAGTCGATGCTGCGGACATGGGGAAAACTCGGAGCCGGCTACCGCAATGCCCTAGGTGCTGTGATGACGACACCCGTCCGGAGCGGGCCCGCGTCTGGCACCCTTTGCTGTGGATTTTCCTTTGCCGGCCGTGGCGTTGCCTGCACTGCTACCGACGCTTCGTTCGTCCCGTGTGGCGCCGACGCGGGGTCCGGCGCTAGCACCCGCTCCGAACTCTGGCGGCGAGCTTCGACGGCGTTGCGGTGTGGCCGGGGCCGCATCGGAGTGCCTTGGCGTGGGCCCGAGCAGGCGCACGGCGGCGGTGTGAGGGGAGGGGGCGTCAGCCCGGCGGCTTGCGGGGCGGTGCCGGGTGAAGGGCTCACGCAGCCGAACACGGACCGTTCCGGCCGGCGGAGTCTGGCCGCCGGCGTGTTCCGGACGGTGCGAGACTGGGCTCGCCCCTACGGTGGCTCCCGAGCCCCGGCGGCCCGGCGTAGTTTCCGAGGACCGGCCGCGACGGTCGGCTTTCCTGTTCCTTGAGCGACTGGCGAGCCGGCGACGGAGCGGTCGGATGGGGGACGTCCCCGAGGTCGCGTCCGACCTTCGAAACGTCGGGGCCGCTGCCGTCCCATCTCGTGACGCCGCCCGGCTGCCTCCGGCCGGTGCCGCACCTTGGCCACTCCCCGCCGTGCTCCCCCGAACGCACCAATGCCCGCGATCGGGAACCGATCGTGTTGGACGGAGCCGCAAGGGCTTAGCGGGGGACGTCCTCGCGGTGGGCGACCCGGCTCACGGCCCCGGCCGCGTCAATCTTCGCGTGGCCCCGCTCGTGGCAGGCTCGGCAAACGGCAAGACCGTCGGACGGGTCGGCCGGGTTGTCCCCCTTGACCCCGCGCCCGGACCCGTGCAGTCCGGCGGCGGGAACCCGTCGCACACGCCCTGGACCTTCGCCTCGCCCGCGTGCGTGGCACGATCGCCGACGGCCCGGCAACAAGCCACCCCGCTTCCACGCTCCCGCTCGGCCGTGGCCGCCGGGTTGCGCCACGGCAAGGGTGCCTCGCCCGCCTCGTTTGCCCGTTTGTTCGACTGGGCCTATGACGCGGGCAGACGTCGCCGCGGCCGCGCGAATCCACGCCGGTCGCCCGCCGGCAAGATCACGACGGTCATGGTCGTGTCGGCCATACTAGTTTAAGCAAGAGTCTCGAATGGCCGGTGGCTTTCGCCTCACATCGACCACCCCTGAACGGGCCTCATGCGTATGAACGCCTTCCTCGCGGAGGCGGAGCCGGACGCCCTCGACGCGCGGTTCCGCGACGGCGGCAAGCGGAAGTTTCCGACGACCGCCGCGGCCCGGGAGCCGTTCCGGCTGTGCGCCGCGGGGGAGATCGAAGTCGACCGCGAAGGGGCAAGTGCCGGCCGGGGTCCGGCCGGAGCGTGGGCGAAGCGACTGACGTCGTGGCCCTGCGGGTCGCGTGGGGTGGGCGGCGGACTTCGGCACGGTCGAATCGCCCCCGTTCAGCAGGGCCCCCCGAAATGTCCGCCCCCTAGCGGACGAAGGCGGACACTCGGTTCCCCCGTCAGCCTTCGACCGCCGTGGACGTCGTCGCCCGGGCTCACGGCCTCGTAGGAGAGAGCCGTCCCGCGCCGTCCGGGGCGAACGTCGGGCGGGTTCGGCCGGGCCCGCCAGACCTCACCGCCGGCGCCGGGCCTCCCGCCCGCGGACCTCGACCTCCGCCCCTCCGTTAACCGTGCCGCGGGCGACGCCTGCGGGCCAGGAGGCCGGCCGCGGCGATCCCGATCATCGCCACGCTCCCCGGCTCGGGCACCCCGCCGACGTCCGGCCGGTACGCCGGGGGAAGCCCAGGGCCCGAGTCCTTGTCCTCGCTCCCGGCGGACCGACCGGACGCCGACGTGCTGGCGCTCGACCAGCGGCTTGAAACGACCGCCTTCCCGTCGGCGTCGGGGCCCCCGCGCGGGACGGCCAAGACGCCGGCCGTCCCGCCGACCGCCACCAGCACGCCGGCCGCCACCTTCCACCCGCAGGTCGAGAGCGGCACCGCGAGCGTGCCCGCCCCGCCCGCGGCCGCCAGGGCGGTGCCGCACGGCGGGTAGTACGTCCGGGCGGGGGCGGTCGCCCCCTGCGACCGCCCCCGCGTGAATTCTTCCGCCAGCAGCGCGGCCACCGCCGCCAGCGGCACGCCCAGCCCCCGCCGCTCCAGCCGCTCGCGGACCATCGCCCGCCCCCGGCTGAGCCGGGCCGCGACCGTCCCGGCCGGGCAGCCGAGCAGGGCGGCCAGGTCCCGGACCGGCCACCCCTGGAGGTGGTGCAGGACGACGGCCTCCCGGTACAGGTCCGGCAGGGCGGTCACCGCCCGGTGCACCTCGACCCGGATCGCCTCGGCGTCCGCCGCGGCCGCCGGCCCGCCCGCGGCTTCGAGGGGCCGCTGCGCCGCGGCCGCCCGCTCGTGGGACCGGCGGGC
>JAQGHJ010000859.1 GCA_028288905.1 Phycisphaerales bacterium
ACCGGCCGGACCCACGCGGGCCGGCTCCTCCGGTCGGCGGCCATCGGGTTCGCCGGCCTCCCCCTCCCGGCGGCCGTCGTCGCGGCGGTCCTGGCCGAGCAGGGCCCGGCGACGGCGGAGGAGCTCCGGGTCCGGTGCGGCCGGTTCCAGCTGGCGCGGGGCTGGCGGGACGGGTTCGCCAGCCCCAAGCGGGTGCCGTCGATGGTGTCGCTGCTCGGCGGGCTCGTCGTCCGCGGCCGGCTCGACGGCGTGCGGCGGTACCTCCCGTCGCCGGCGGCCAAGGCCCGGGCGGCGGGGCGGTGCCCGTACGTGGCGGTCCGGGGGCGGGACTTGGCGGGGGAGCGGTTCGAGGGGTTCGCGCGGGTGGCGGCCGACGCGGTCGTCGGGGAGGCAGCAGCGTGACGCCCAACGACCAGTCCAACCTGACCGCTTACGTCGCCTCGATCGATTCCCGGGACCTGCGGTGGGCCCGCCTCGGCAAGGCCGTGCTCCTGTCCGCCCTGAAGGCCGACCCCTCCGCGCTGCCACCGGCCGTGCGGGCGACCGTCGAGGCGTTCCAAGCCGCCGCCGCGAAGGAAGGAGTCGCCCGTGCCTGACCCGACCTCCGTCACGATCACGGTGGGCCAGACCGTGTACTGGCCGTCCAGCCCGACCGGGTACGCCCAGGTCGACGACCTCCGGCGGCGGAACGTCGGCCTGATCTACCCGCGCGGCCCGCGCGGGACCGTCGCCCGCCCCTTGGTGCCGGCCGCCCGGGTGGCCGAGCTCCTCAGCGCGTGCCCGCTGCTGATCCCGATGAGCAACCCGTTCGCCCGGGCGATCGTCACGCCGCGGAGCCGGACCTATGTGATCCAGCCCCCCCCCCCAACACGCGTCGGTCCCACAAAGGAGGGCGGCGTAAATGAACCCATCACGAATTCGCCCCCAGATCGACCGGACGTTCCGGACGGTCGACCGCCTGAACCGGGAGGTTGCGGCACTGCTGACGACGCCAGCCCGACCCCGGCCGACGCGGCGTCCGCCCCGGGGGACGGAGCCCCACGCCCGGCAGATCCGCCGCCGGCACTGGTCGGCGGCCGAGCTGCAGTTGGTCCGTGACGGGACGGCCGCGAGCGAGACGCCTGCCCAGCTGCTCGCCCGGCTGCCGGGCCGGTCGCTGTCGTCCCTGTACCAGGTCCGGATCCTGCTCGGCCTGGGCAAACCCCAGAAGCTGATGGGGCCGGAGCTCGACGCTCTGATCCGCCGGCGGCATGCCGAGCAGTGGTGCGGCGCTGAAATCGCGGCCGAGTGGAACGCCCTGCACGCGGACCGCCCGGAGCGGCGCGTCTGCCGGTCGGCCGTGGCCGTGCACCGGCGGGCGCTCGGGCTCGTTTCGAATCGGTTGACGGAGAGGCAGCGGGAGAGGGTCGGGGCCAAGACCCGCGAGCAGCTCGCGGCCGCCGGGCTGCCGTCCCTGGCCGCGCTGCACCGGAAGGTCATCCGGGAGCGGATCGCCGCCCAAGGGTGGCCGGCCGCCCTGCGGTGGCGGGAGGCCCAGATCCTCAGCCTGATCTGGGAGCGGGGCCCGCTGACGAAGCGGGAGATCTGCGCCGCCCTGGGGACGCCGTTCCGCGGGGCGAAGGGGACGCTGAAGGCGAACGAGAAGGGCGGCACGTACATGGCCACGCTGATGCGGCGGGGCCTGTTGGTCAGTTTCCGGCGGGCCGTCCGCCACCCCAGCTGCGGCGCAGGCCACCGCGCCGGCCAGGGGCGCAACGTCGACGTCTACTCACTGCCGCTCACGATCGAGCGGCGAAAGGTCACGATTCATGAGCCACACGACGAACGGGACGAACGGGAACGGGACGCGGGAGCTGGCGCGGCGGGCGCCGCCGGCGGACCCGTCGACCGAGCTCCGGCAGGCGCAGGAGCTGATGAAGCCGCCGCCGTGGCTCCAGTCGCTGCGTGACGCGATGAGCGGGTCGATCAAGGGCGACGACCTGCAGTCGATCATGCAGGCCCAGGTCGACAAGGCCAAGGAGGGGGACATGCGGGCGGCCAGCTTCGTGTTCAACCAGGCCCACAAGCTGATGGCGGCCCAGGCCCAGCAGGCCCCGCCGGTCACGATCGTCCAGAACAACTACTACGACGCCCCGCGGCCGGACGCGCCGATCGAGCCGGCGGACGACCCGGCCGACCTCGAACGCAAGCGGAGGAGCCGCGTCCGGGCCGGGTTGCCGCTGACGACGGAGGCCGACCGCCGGGTGCGGCCGGTCAGCGACGACGAGGAGCGGGAGCTCCGGCGCCGGCAGCAGGCGGAGGAGGACGAGGCGAACGCACGCGGGCCGGAGGGCGATTGATGGCGACGGCCCGGAGCAGCCCGCGCCGCACGCGCTACTCCCGCGCCGAGGCCCCGCTCGAGAGCGTCCGCGAGCGGGACGCCGGCAACGGCCAGCTCGTCCGGATGGTCAAGGTCCGGATGGACGGGCCGACCGGCCTCCGGTGGGTCCCGTTCGCGAAGTGGTGGTGGGAGCGGAACCGCGGCCCCGTGCCGCCCGGCAAGCGCGTGTGCCACGCCGACGGGAACCTGATGAACGACGACCCGGACAACCTCGTGCTGCTGACGCCGGGCGAGGTGTTCCAGCTGTACCACCGGCTCGACCCGGAGATGAGCCGCCGGAACCACGCGGCGTGCGGGCGATCCGCGGCCGCCAGAAACGTCGCCGCCGGCGTCGCACGCCGCGCGACGACGTGGCTGCCGTGGTCCTGGTACGCGGTCGACTTCGCCGGGCGGGAGATCCACAACGCGCCGCGCCGGAAGCGGTGGATGGTGTACGCCGACCACGGGCTCTTCGAGCGTCTCGCCGGCCACCTGCAGGCCCGGGCGGCCGCGGCCAAGGCCGGCGATACCGCGGCGGCCGCGTACGTGCTGACGCAGGCCGACCGGCTGCCCCGGTACTGGCGGTGGGTCCGCCCGGCGTCGCTCGGGTGGCCCGGGCTGAACTGCATGTCCGCCTGCGTCCTGGCGGCGCTGGCCGACGCCGGCGGCGAGGGGTCGGCGGCCGCGGACCTGCTCGACGCCGTCCGGTCCATGCGTGAGCTGTTCGGGTGGTCCCCGGCCCGGCTGGAGCGCGGCGTCTTCTACTCGTGCGTCTCATCGATGGGCGAGTGGGTCGTAGCCGACCGCCGCGGGAGCCGAACCGTCTACTCGATCGGCCCGGGCGCGCTGGCGGCGCGGGTCGACGGGTCGCGGGTGGTCCCGGTCCGCGGCCGGCACCTCGGCCACGCCCGGTTCGAAGGGTTCGCCAAGATCACGCCGCCCGTCCCGGCGGAAGGGGGCTTCAATGCCTGACCTATTCACCCGCGCCGCGGCCGTCCTGAGCCCGTGCGAGCGCTACCGGTACGTCCTGCACCGCTGGTGGGACGAGTCCAAGCCGGCGGTCTGCTGGCTCATGCTGAACCCGAGCACGGCCGACGCCGCGACCGACGACCCGACGATCCGCAAGTGCTGCGGGTTCGCCCGGGCGTGGGGCGCGGGCGGGATCGCGGTCGTGAACCTGTTCGCCCTGCGGGCGACGGACCCGCGGCGATCGACGACGGCGGGGACGCGCCGTTCGGCCGCCGGGTGAACGACGCGCACATCGTCGCCGAGAGCGACAACCGCCGGCTGGTCGCCGCCTGGGGGTGCGACGGCGGGCACCTCGGCCGGGACCGGGCGGTGATGGAGCTGCTCGGCCCGGGCCGACGCGTCGACTGCCTCGGGGTCACGAAGGACGGGCACCCGCGGCACCCGCTGTACGTGCCGTACGCCGCGACGCCAGTGCCGTTCGTCATGCCGGCCTTCGCCGGGGGAGGTGTGAAGTGAAGGTAGCCCGAACCGTTACGGCGGCCGTCGCGTCGACCGAGTTCTCGTTCCACCTGACGAGCGAGGCTAACGCCGGCGGCAAGCTGCGGGACAAGCTCGCCAGGAAGAAGCGGATCAAGTCCGTCGTGTCGCTCCAGCTCCTGACCGTCCGGGGCCTCATCCGGATCGTCGGCCTCCCGTGCGTCGTCACCCTCACCCGCATCGGGCCGCGCGAGCTGGACGGGGACAACCTGCAGGGGGCGTTCAAGGCCGTCCGGGACATGGTGGCCCTAGAGCTGGGGGTGGACGACGCGGACCCGCGGGTGACGTGGGAGTACGCCCAGGAGCCGCGGCGGGACCACGCGGTGCGGATCCGGGTCGGGAGCCGGGCATGAGCGACCGGGACCCGGACAACCCGCTGTCCGTCAACGCGCAGGTCGAG
>JAQGHJ010000907.1 GCA_028288905.1 Phycisphaerales bacterium
GCCGACGCCCCGCCGGCGGTCGAGCGGTACCCGGAGCCCAAGCTCCAGCCGACCACGTGGGAGCTGAAGCTGAGGCTCGGCACGCCGAAGCGGATCGCCGTCCGCACGCCCGGCCAGGACGCGGCCAAGGCGTACTGGTACCTCCCGTACACGGTCACGAACCTCGGCGAGGACAACGTCGAGTTCGACCCGGTCATCGAGATGCTCATCGACGGCAAGACGATCCGGGCGAACCGCGCGCTGCCGTCGGAGGTGTTCGACGCGATCAAGCGGAAGGAGGGGAACAAGCTCCTCACAACGGCCCAGAAGATCGTCGGCACCATCAAGCCCGGCGACGACCAAGCCCGCGACGGCGTGGCGATCTGGCCCGAGCCGCAGGCCCGGATGGGCACGTTCACGGTCTTCTTCGCCGGCCTGTCGGGCGAGACGGTGACCGTGAAGAAGGTCGGCGACAAGTTCGTCCCGATCGACCCGACGAAGGCGGCCGACGAATTGAAGGACGTGAAGGAGGAGGACCGGCGGAACCTCCGCAAGCAGTTCTCCGTCACCTACCGCGTACTCGGCGACGAGGTGTCCCCGGGCACCGACCCGGTGCAGAAGCGGTCCGAGCAGTGGGTGATGCGGGACTGACGGGGAGAAGTCGGAAGCTGGGAGCGGGAAACGAGAAGCCCGGATCGGTTGACATGAATACCGAACGGCGCGGGCCACGTCTCTTGCTCCGTACGCCGCCCACCGCTATCATGTCCGCCCCACCGGCCCACGGTGGGGTGATCTTTTGCCGCCAGCGGGTTTGTCCGTGCGGCGTCAGTCAGTGGGTCGTCACCGCAAACTCAGGACTCTGCCATGGCTCATAAGAAAGGCGGCGGCTCGTCTCGCAACGGCCGCGACTCGAACCCCCAGTACCGCGGCGTCAAGGCGTTCGGCGGCGAGTTCGTCACGGCCGGCTCGATCATCGTCCGCCAGTGCGGCAGCAAGTTCCTGACCGGACACAACGTCAAGTTCGGCAAGGACTGGACGATCTTCGCCCTCAAGGACGGCCACGTGCAGTTCCAGGGTCGCAAGATCCACGTCCGCATTCCCGCGAGCCTCGAGAACGCGGTCGCCGAGACGCCGGCCCCGGCCGTCGCGTCGGCCTGACCGACTCGCTCGAACGTCGTCGAACGAACAGCCAGAAGCCGGATGGGAACGCGGCCCGACCGCCGCCCCCTCCGGCCTCTGGCTTCTTGCGTCTGACGACCTAAGCAGTGCTCGGGCATGAACGATTCTCAAATAGGCCCACCCGGAAGGGCGGGGTTGAACGCCCGCACCGTCGCGCCCGGGACCCCCGCCCTCCCGGGTGGAGCTAACCTCCTCCGACTGCGCTAGAATGTTTCGCGGGCGGATCAAGCATCCCCGCCGCCTCCCCGACCGACCACCCCCGACCCCCGGTTTGCCATGTTCGTCGACGAAGCCATCATTCAGGTCAAAGCCGGCGACGGCGGCAACGGGTGCGTCTCGTTCCGGCGGGAGAAGTACATCCCCAAGGGCGGCCCCGACGGCGGGGACGGCGGGCACGGCGGCAGCGTCATCTTCGTCGCCGACGTTCATAAGGACACGCTGCTCGACTTCGCCGGCAAGCACCATTGGGCCGCCGGGCGGGGCGAGGCCGGCATGGGCAAGAAGATGTACGGCAAGTCGGGCGAGGACCTGTACGTCCACGTCCCGCCGGGCACGCTGATCTTCGACCGCGAGCACGGCATGCTGCTGGCCGACCTCGACGCGCCGGACAAGGAAGTCGTGATCGCCCGCGGCGGCAAGGGCGGGCGGGGGAACTTCCACTTCCGCAGCAGCACGAACCAGGCCCCCCGGTACGCCGAGCCGGGCGTCGAGGGGCAGGAGCGGAACCTGCGGCTGGAGCTGAAGCTGATCGCCGACGTCGGGTTCGTCGGCATGCCCAACGCCGGCAAGAGCACGCTGCTGCGGGCGATCTCCGCCGCGAGGCCGAAGGTGGCCGACTACCCGTTCACGACCCTCGACCCGCAGCTCGGCATCGTCGACCTCGGGCAGGACCGCCGGCTCGTGGTCGCCGACATCCCCGGGCTGATCGAGGGGGCCCAGCACGGGGCCGGGCTCGGGCACGCGTTCCTCAAGCACGTCGAGCGGACGAAGGTGATCGTCCACCTGATCGACCTGTACCCGGTCGACGGCTCCGACCCGGCCGAGAACTACCGCATCATCCGCCGCGAGCTGGAAGCGTTCAGCCCGAAGCTCGCCGAGAAGCGTGAACTGATCGCCGCCAACAAGCTGGATCTGGCAACCGACGACGAGGCGATCGACAAGATCAAGGCCGACCTCAAGGGCAAGCGGGTGTACGCGATCTCCGGGGCGGCCCACCAAGGGATCACGGAAATGCTTGAGTCGATCTGGAAGATGCTTCAAGCCGAGAAGGCGGACCACGTCGTGCCGTCCGGGGTGCCGTGGCACCCGCTGCAGACGTGAAACGCCGGGGCGCGGCCCGTGGCTCGCGTCCGCTGCGGCCCTCTCGTCGGGACAGCCCATGCCGCCGCGTCGCACGGTCGTCCGGTGGGCCCTCGACCTGTTGGCAGCGGCCGGCACCGTGGTAGCCCTCACGTCCGCGCTGGCGGCTGGGGCGTCCAAGGTGTGGCCACATGAATCGCGGTCAATGCCCAACCAGACCAGCACGCGGGTGTTGAGGTTCTCCGACGGGAGCCTAGACATCACCGATCACGTGCCCACGACGACTCCCGGGATGGCGTGGCTGACCTTACGGACGCGGTTCCACCTCGACTTTGTGACGCTGCTGGGGCTCGCACTGCCCGTCCCGCTGGCGTGGGTGCTGGACCGATGGGCGGGAGGCGGGCCCCGGCCGAATCCCGGCCTTTGCATCGGTTGCGGATACGATCTCCGCGCCAGCCCCGAGCACTGTCCCGAGTGCGGCCGACCGATCGCAGACCTCTGAGGTCGGCCGCGGTGCCGCACGCCGGCGGGGCACCCTCGCCGGACGCTGGCCGGCCGGGTCCACACCACCCACCCAACCGTCTCCCTATGCTGCCCGCCACCCTCCCCACCGCGTTGAAGGAATGGAAGCTGGT
>JAQGHJ010000875.1 GCA_028288905.1 Phycisphaerales bacterium
GACAATCCCGGCACGCGACGGACGGCGCGGCGGCTGCTTACTTCAGCTCGACGAACATCTGCTCCAACCGCTTCACCGACACCGGGTGGGCCGTCTTCAGTTCCTGGGCGAACAGGGACACCCGCAGTTCCTCGATTAACCAACGGTATTGGGTCAGCGCCGGGTCGTCGACGCCGCGGAAGGCGTTGAGGTCGCGGCGGTCGAGGTACCGCTTCCAGAGCGGGCGGACCTCGTTCATCGCCTGGGCGTCGCGGGTCGCACCTGCGTTCAGCATCTTCTTGAGCCGCAGGTCGATCGCCTTCAGGTACCGCGGGTAATGCTTGAGCCACGCCCACGGCGTCGTCGCCACGAAGCCGCGGGGCAGTAGGTCCACCAGGTGCTGGCGGACGTCGGCGACGTTGGCGGCCAGCAGCGGCGGGACCGCGACCGCCCCCTGCCCCGGCGAAAGCCGGCGGGCGAGCGACTGGTACGTTTCCAACGCCTCACCGACGGCCGCGGCCACTTCTCGGGCGGCCGCGCTGATCCCCTCGTACGCCCGCTCGGCCCGGCGGACGAAGTCGTCCCGGCGGCGGATCAGCACGTCGTCGTCGCCGAACAGCGCGCGGTCGGCCGCCACCGCCAGGATGTCCCGCCGGAGCTCATCGCACGACCCGAGCGTCGCGTACTGCAGGCACATGCGGTCTACGTTCGGCAGGTGTCGCTGCAGGTGCTTCACCCGGTCCCCGCCGAGCTGCGACAGGAACAGCCGGCGGAGCCCGGCCCGGGTGGCCTCGGCCGCCTGCCGCTGGGAGTCGAGCACCCGCAGGCTCACCCCGGCCGCCCCGCGGTCGACGACGGCCGGGTACCCGCGGACCGTCAGCCCGGGCCGCTTCACCTCGACGACGTCCGGCAGGTCGGGGAAGTCCCACCGGGTGATACCGTCCCGGTGCCACTCGCCCGTCGGCAGCTCCTCGAACGTCTTCTTCACCTCGACCCGCAGCTTGCGACGGAGTTCTTCGAGATCCCGGCCGACGGCGAGCGTCTTGCCCGCCTCGTCCACGATCTTCAGGTTCATCCGAAGCCAATCGGGCAGCTGGTCGTGCGCGAACGCCGCCGGCGACACCGCCTGCCCAATCCGCTTGCCGAGCTGCCACGCGAGCTGCTCGCTCAGTGACCCGTCCCCGAACCGCAGCGTCGGCGTCACCGCGGCCGCGGACTCGGGCACGGGCACGAACTTCACCCGCACGTCCTTCGGCAGCGTGCGGATCAGCTCCGTCACCTTTTCCAACAGGTGTCCGGGCACGAGCCACTCGAACGGCTGGGCGGACACCTGGTTCAGCAGACCCAGCGGCAGGGTGGCCGTGACGCCGTCGAGCTCGCCGCCCGGGTCGTACGCGTACGCGAGCGGCACGCGGACCTGCTCGTTGACGACCGCCGCGTCCGGGAACAGGTTCGCCGGAGCCTCGGGGCCCGGGATGACCAGGTCCTCCCGCTTCATGAACAGCGCCCGGCGGTCCCGCTGCTCGGCCTCCCGCCGCCACTTCTCGAACAGCGGGCCGTTGTACACCCCGGCCGGCACCTTGGCGTCGAAGAACGCGAACCGGCTCTGGGCGTCGATGAGCAGGTCCCGCCGGCGGAGCTTGGCCTCGGTCAGCTCGACGTCCCGCTGGAGCTGGCGGTTGTTCCGCGCCCACGGGGCGTCCGAGGGGTACTCGCCCTCGACGAGGCCCTGGCGGATGAACAGCTCGCGGCTGGCGACCGGGTCGATCGGGCCGAAGTGAACCCGGCGGCGGGGGACCAGCACGAGCCCGAACAGCAGCACCTTCTCGTACGCCAGCACGTGGGCCGAGTCCCGGTGGTAGAACGGCTCGCTGTACTGCCGCTGGAGCAGGTGCTCGCCGACCCGCTCGACCCACTCCGGGTCGATCTTGGCGACGGTCCGGGCGTACAGCTTCGTCGTCTCGGTCAGCTCGGCCGACACGACCCACGGCGGCTTACGGCTGAACAGCCCGGACCCGGGAAACAGGTGGAACTTCCGCCCGCGGGTGCCGGTGTACTCGAACGCGTCCGTCTTCTGCCCGACGTTGCCGAGCAGCCCGGTCAGCAGCGCCCGGTGGATGGCGGCGTAGTGCTGCGGGTCGATGCCGGGCGCCGGCGGCGGCGGGGCTAGGCCCGGGACGGGGATGGAGCGGGTCTCTGACATCGGGGAGGCGGATTGAAGGCGAGCGGGCGGGCGGATTCAAGCGGTGCCGCGGGATGACCAGGCCGCGTGACCGCAAGGCGCTCGTCGGGCCGGCTGTGCCGGCCGTCGTGACGGACGGTCCGAACTGCTTTGGCCAAGCTACCGGCACAGCCGGCCCTACGAGGGCGTCCGCTCGATGGCGGCGGGCGACACGGTGGGCCTTAGCAGCGCCAGCACTTCCGCGTTCCCCTGCCCGCCCAAGATCGGGCTCCGCGTGACGGCGACGGTCTCGAACCCCGCCGCCGCGATGTCCTCCCGCACCGCGGCGACCACCTCGTCGACCCGATCGGCGGGCAGGACGCCCTTCGTCAACCAGCCCTTGTCGGCCTCGTAGTGTGGCTTGACGAGCGTCACCACGGTGCCGCCGGCCGCCACGATCCGGCGGGCGGCCGGCAGGATCCGCCGCTGGCGGGTCCAGGCGACGTCGATGCAGGCGAACGCCACCGGCTCCGGCAGGGTGACGTGCATCGCGTTCGTCCGCTCCATGACGACGACCCGCGGGTCCTTCCGCAGCTTCCACTCCAACGCCCCGTACCCGGTGTCGATCGAGTACACCTTCGCCGCCCCGCGCTGCAGCAGGCAGTCCGTAAACCCGCCCGCGTTGCAGCCGAGATCCGCGCAGACGAGACCCGTCACGTCGACGCCGAAGGCGGTCAGGGCGTGATCGAGCTTCGCGCCGGCGCGGGAGACGAACGTCATCGCCGAATTATACGAGCCGGTCGCTGCGGTGCGGGGTGTGGCCGTAGCCGGTAGACCCTTCCGCCTCGTACCGGTCCTCCGACTCAACGGGCAGGCGGCGGGGCGCCGGGGGTCAGGTCGCGGACGCGGATGTTGCGGAACCACACCTCTTCCCCGTGGTCCTGGAGCAGAACCGGCGTCCGCTTCTTGGTGCCGAATCCAGGTAGCTTCTTGTACTTCGACTTCTCCAGGGCCGCCGCCAGCGCCGGGCCACCGAGCTCGTATTCCACGACCTTCACGTCGTTCAGCCAGTGTTCGACGTGGTCGCCGCGGATGAGCAGACGGGAGTCGTTGAATTCACCGAGCGGCCGGAGCTTCTTGCCGGTCGGGGCGATGAGGTCGTACAGGGAGGCAGTTTGGTGGGTCGCGCCGCGCTTAGCGTCCGGGTGGCCCACGTCGTCGAGCAACTGGTACTCGTGCCCCCACACGTCCAGTCCCTTATCGCCGCTGTAGAGGGGCTCGTGTTTCGGGCTGCCGGGGCCGCCGCCGAGCAGGTACTTGAGCCCGCTGTTACCGCCCTTGCTGATCTTCCACTCCCACCGCAACTCGAAATCGGAGAACGCTTCCCGGGTGACGAGATCCCCACCGCCCCCGTTCGGCCGCCCGTTCGACTCCTGGAGCTTGAGGCAGTGATCCTCGACCACCCACCCTTTGGCGGGAAACTTGTCCGATTCCCACCCGCGCCACGCGTCGGTGTTGGTGCCGTCGAACAGCGCCTTCCAAGTCGCAGTTTTGGACGCATTCGCCGGTGTGGGCGAGTCCTTTTCCGCGGCGGCCGCCGCCCGAACCGCCATGAGGGCGACGAACAGAATAACAAACGCGCGAACGATCATTGTATCCCCCGAGCGGTCAGTGATGCCCGCTCCACCTCAGGCGCGATAACTGACCTACTCAGGGGCGACTTATCCGTTGCGACAACGCGGTCGCGCGCCTCGCGGATCCACCCCGCCGGACGACGAGATGCGTTCCGGGGCGGCGGGTAAGAAGGGGTAAGAGGGGTTCTCAGATGCGT
>JAQGHJ010000878.1 GCA_028288905.1 Phycisphaerales bacterium
GGGCGGTCCCGCCACGCGTGCGCGCCCTCTTGTCGCCCGACCGATCTGCCGCATCGGGCGCAGAACATGGCGTCGCTCCGTAAGGACCGTCTGACTCGTGCGCGCCCTGGGCCCGGCCCGCGGCGGCGCCCCGCTCACTTCGCCTCGTGCCACCCGTGCTGGTCGCGCACCTTCACCATCGCCCCGAGGATGTCGTTCCACGTCTGCGGCTTGGTCATCACGTCGTTGGGGAACATGCACCCGTCCCAGCAGATGTGCCGCAGCCGCTTGAGCGGGGCGCCGCTCTCGTTCTTCAGCCAGTACCCGGCGTGGCGGGGGATGTCGAGCTTGCCGGTCGGGTCGGTCGCCTGGCAGTGTCGGCCGGTCTTGTCGTGGCTGCCGGACCCGAACACGGTGCCGTTGTTCTGGGCGACGTGGAAGTCGATCGTCCACGGCCGCAGGGCGTGGGTGAGCTTCCGCAGCGCCTCGTCGAGCTTGCCCTGGTCCTTCCAGTCGTACCCCTCGGGCAGCAGGGCGTCCTCGGGGGCGTTGTAGCCCATCGTGTACAGCAGCGTGTGGGCCATGTCGGCCTGGAAGCCGACGGTGGCCGGGCGATCGGTTTCCTCCAGCAGCTCGACCATCCGCCGCCACGAGTGCATGCCGCCCCAGCAGATCTCGCCCTCGGCGGCCAGCCGCTCGCCGTACCCCTCGGCCACGTCGGCCGCCTGCCGCCAGGTCTCGGCGATCCGCTTGGTGTTGGCGGCCGGGTCCTTGTACCAGTCGTCGGGCGAACTGGCGGAGTCGATCCGGATCACGCCGTACGGCCGGGCCCCGAACTGCCGGAGCTTCTCGCCGATCGCGCACGCCTTGCGGACGGCGGCGACGAACTTCTTGCGGTCGTCGTCCGACCCCATGGCCGCCCCGCCGCCGGTCGGCGGCCACACCGGGGCCACCAGCGACCCGACGTTCAGCCCTCGGGCCAAGAACTTCTCGGCGATCCGCTCGATCCCGTCGTCGTCCACCTCAATCGACACGTGCGGGTCGAACAGGAATAGGTCCATGCCGTCGAACTTCTGCCCGTCGACGCTCGCGGCGGCCGTCATCTCAATCATCTTGTCGAGCGGGATCGGCGGCTCGGAGTCCGGACCCTTGCCGACCAGGCCGGGCCAGGCGGCGTTGTGCAGCTTCGGGTAGTTGTTGCGGGCACCGGTCGCGGCCATCGGGGTCCTCCTCGTGCGGGTCGGGAAAGCGGGTCGGGAAAGCGCGGCGATCCGGCCCTCCGGCCCGGCCGCGGGGCCGGTATTCTAACTGCCGATCCCGGCAGCGGAAGGCTGTCGCAGTCTCGCACGGTGTCGTGCGCCCGTTCCCCGGGGATCGCCGGGTTGGACTTGCTGGCCGCTGAGGCGGCCCGGGCCGCGTCGATCCCTCACGTGCCGGGCGTTCCCTCGCTCCCAGCCTTTGGAAGGACCGCTCCAGGTGATGACGACCCGCCTCCAGCCCGCCGGCCTGCCGTTCCGCGCCGCCCTCGTTGTCGTGGCCCTTGTCGCCCCCGCGGCCGCCCGGGCCCAGACGACGTCCGCCCTGCTGCTCGACCCGTGGACGCACGCCGGGTTCGGCGAGACGTTGGACCGGCCGCACTACCAGGCCCAGGCCGACGTCCGGGATTCGGGGGCGACCACGCAACTGTTCTTCTGGGACTCGACCGGCCGGTTCCGCCTCGCCCCGTCGACCGCGGCCGACCCGCGGGTCGGCTACCGCTACCTGACGATCAACACCGACTCCGACTCCCCCACGCTCCCCGACACGCTCGACGAGGTCAGCTTGGCGTTCGGCGTCCGACTGGGCGAGGCGGCGGGCGGGCAGGTGTCAATCGTCGTCGGCGCGGGCTACGGCGGCGACAACCTGTTCGCCGACGCCAACGGCCTGTTCGGCACCGGCCACCTGCTGTACGAGCGGCGGCTGAGCGACCGCGACGCCCTCGTCCTGTCGCTCGACTACGACGGCAGCCGGGCGTTCCTGCCGGACGTCCCGCTCCCCGGCTTCGCCTACGCGCACGACGGCGAGGCGCTCGACTGGTCGGTCGGCTTCCCGCAGTCGCGGGTGTCGTGGGAGGTCGCGCCGCGGATGACGCTATCGGCCGCGTACGCCGTCCCCTACACCGGCGACGCCACGCTCGCGTACGCGCTGACCGACCAGTTCAGCGTGTTCGGCGGGTACGCGAGCTTTCTGAACGCGTTCGCGCTCGACGGCGAAGGAAGGGAGGACCGCTTCTTCCTCCGCATGCAGCGGGTTGAGTTCGGCGTGCGGTACGTGAACCCAGACGTGCTCGGCCGCGGGCTGTACGTCGACGTGGCCCTGACGGTCGGCTACGTGTTCGAGCAGGCGTGGTCCCGCGGGTTCGACGTCCGGGACCTCGACCCGGTCGCCAGCACCGAGGGGACGCCGTACGTCGGGATAGTGCTGGGGGGGCGGTTCTGAGGCCGTCACCGCCGCGACCGAGGCCGAACCTCCGCGGCGGACTCGGCCGTTTCCGGCGGTCTTCTTCTAAGGGAATGGACGGGTTCCGAAGCAACGGTACCCGCTGTTACGGTCGCCCCGCCCTACCGGCGGCCGCGGGTGCCGCTGCTTGCCGGGAGGCCTGACCCGAAGGAGTCCCGATGGCCGCCGCCGACAAGTACCCGACCCCGCCGCAACCCGCCCAACAGCAGGACACGATCCCGGGCCGGACGGCCCCGATGGACCCGCAGCCGGACCACGGTGAGCAGAGCTACAAAGGGCACGGCCGGCTGGCCGGGAAGAAGGCGATCATCACCGGCGGCGATTCCGGCATCGGGCGGGCGGTGGCGATCGCGTTCGCCCGGGAGGGGGCCGACGTGCTGATCGCGTACCTGAACGAGCACGAGGACGCGAAGGAGACGGCCAAGTGGGTCGAGCAGACCGGGCGGACGGCCGTGCTGGTCGCCGGCGACCTAGCCGACCCGTCCCACTGCCGGGAGATCGTGGCCCGGGCGGTGGCGACGTTCGGCACGATCGACGTGCTGGTGAACAACGCCGCCCACCAGCGGACGTTCTCCGACATCGGCGACCTTCAGGACGAGGAGTGGGACTACACGTTCGACGTG
>JAQGHJ010000005.1 GCA_028288905.1 Phycisphaerales bacterium
TCGCCCAGGAGGAGATCTTCGGCCCCGTGCTCGCCGTCATCCGGGCGAAGGACTTGGACGAGGCGCTGCGAATCGCCAACGGCACCCGCTACGCCCTGACCGGCGGCGTCTACAGCCGCAGCCCGGCGAACGTGGAGCGGGCGCGGCGGGAGTTCCGGGTCGGGAACCTGTACGTCAACCGCAAGATCACCGGTGCCCTGGTCGACCGCCAGCCGTTCGGCGGGTTCAAGCTGAGCGGCGTCGGGTCCAAGGCCGGCGGGCCGGACTACCTCAAGCAGTTCACCGTCCCCCGGACGGTGACGGAAAACACCCTCCGCCGCGGGTTCGCCCCGGCGGCCGAAGGGGAGTGACGGGCGGAGTACGGCGTGGCGCGGCGGCCGGCCCGTCGTGGCACGGGTTTGCAACCCGTGCGTCCGCCAAGAACATCGGGACGCGACGGGGAATTGGCGGATAACGCCCCGACGTCACACGGGCTTCCAGCCCGTGCGTTCCCTTCCGGTCAGTCTGAACCCGATGACACGACGCTGCGGAGCGACGTGTCGCACACTCTCGACGCGGTTGCAAACCGTGCCGCGAAGGACGCGCCCGGCCTCCGCCGCCCGCGTTGCGTCCCCCCTTCCCAGCCCTAAGATGCCCCGGCCCGCCCGGCCGTCGCCCGCGGGCGCGACCGGCGGCGCACCGCCGCCCGACACAGGGCCACGACTCATGGGACGACTCGGCACCGCGTTCAGGGCGTTCTTCCGCGTGCTCGGCGACGCGGCCGTGGCCGACCAGGTGGACCGGCTGTTGTCCGGTGCCCCGCCCGCGACGACGCCCCCCGTCGTCGCAACGCCCCCCGCCGTCGCAACGCCCCACGCCGCTTCGGTGCCCTTCCCCGCCGCACAGGTTCCGCCGGCCCCGAAGCTCGCCCCGGCCCTCGTGCCGCCGGCCGCCCCCGCCGCAGTCCGGAGCGACGCCCTGACGCTGCTGGCCGTCCTCCAGCGGGAGGCGCGGCTGGTCGACTTCCTGAAGGAGCCGATCGCCGGCTACGCCGACGCCCAGGTCGGGGCGGCCGTCCGGGAGATCCACCGGGATGCGGCCGCCGCGCTCGACCGGATGTTCGCCCTCGCCCCGGTCCGCGTCGAGCCCGAGGGGTCGGTCGTCACCCTGGCGGCCGGTTACGACGCCGGTCGGGTGCGGCTCGTGGGGAACGTCACCGGCGCCCCGCCCCACGCCGGCACCCTCGCCCACCCGGGGTGGGAGGCGACGAAGGTCGAGCTGCCGGCGTGGTCGGGGTCGGCCGGGTCGGCGAATGTCGTCGCGCCCGCCGAGGTGGAACTGCGGTGAGAGCCGGTTCGGGCGTTCGTGAAGCGATCCGGTGATCGATCGCTCAAGACCTCTGGGCTCGTTCGCTTCAGGAGGTGCCCGTGCTGACCGAGCTCCTCCCTCCACCGAGGGGAGAGGGAGGAGCGTCCCTACGCCCGGTGCATCCCGCCCCGTGCCTGCCGCTTCGAATGCGCCCGAGAGGGCACGCTGATCGTTCCCGGTTGGTTAGCTCGCTTCGCCCCGCCCGTCATGCGTTTGGGTCGCCCGCCCGATGTAGGGGAAGGGCCGGCCGTTTTCCCGGCACCCCAGTCCGCCGCCCGCCCGCGCAATTTCGGTTCCGGAGACCCGCCATGGACGCGACGAGCCTGATCCTGTCGCTCCTGTTCGGCATGGTCGGGACCGGGTTCGTGATGTACGCCAAGAACGCCGCCAAGCTCGTGCCGGCCGTGGCCGGGATCGGGCTGATGGTGATCCCGTTCTTCATCTCCGACGTCGTCGTGATGGCGATCGTCTGCGTCGCCATCACCTGCGTGCCGTTCGTGTACCGCGACCTGTGAGTTGGGACCGATAACCCCGCCGCCGTGGCCGGTTCGCCTACCGCCGGCGTGCCCGCTCGGCTATGAATGCGTGCCGCCCCGAACACCGGCCCCGCCGGCCGAGGACGCACGCTCATGGCCAAGACCACCTCGCCGACGAACCCGCCAACTCCTGCCGCCGCCCCGACCTTTTCCGTTGGCATCGACCTCGGCACGACGAACAGCGTCATCGCGTACGCCCGGCTCGGCCCGGAGCGGCCGACCGTCGAGCTGCTGGCTGTCCCGCAGCTCGTGGCGGCGGCGACCGTCGAGCCCCGGCCGCTGCTTCCGTCGTTCGTGTACCTAGGCACCGACGCCGACCGCGACGCCAAGGCGCTCGACCTGCCGTGGGCCGCCGGCCGAGATTTCGCCGTCGGCGAGCTGGCCCGCAAGCAGTCGGCCGACGTGCCGACGCGGACGGTGGTCGGGGCCAAGAGCTGGCTGGCGTACAGCAAGGTGGACCGGCGGCAGCCGATCCTGCCGTGGGGCGCGCCGCCCGACGTGCCGAAGGTGTCCCCGGTCGAGGCGAGCACGCGGTACCTGGCGCACGTCGCGGCGGCGTGGGCGGCCGCGTTCCCGGACGCCCCGCTGGCAAGTCAGCAGGTGGTACTGACGGTGCCGGCGAGCTTCGACGCCGCCGCCCGCGACCTGACCCGCGAGGCCGCCGCCGCCGCCGGGCTGCCGGACGACACCATCCTGCTGGAGGAGCCCCAGGCCGCGTTGTACGCGTGGCTGGCCGACCGGGGCGACGCGTGGCGGCGGCACGTGAAGGTCGGCAACACGTTGCTGGTGGCCGACGTCGGCGGCGGGACGACCGACTTCACCCTCGTCGGCGTGACCGAGGAGGCCGGCGACCTCGCCCTCACCCGCCTCGCCGTCGGCAACCACACGCTCGTCGGCGGGGACAATATGGACCTGGCCCTGGCCCACCACGCGACGGCCGCGTTCGCGGCCAAGGGCGTGGCGCTGGACCCGTGGCAGAGCGTGAGCCTGTGGCACGCCTGCCGGGCGGCGAAGGAGGCGCTGCTTGCGGCCGACGGCCCGGCGACGCACCCGGTGAGCGTCCTGGGCCGCGGGCGGAAGGTGATCGGCGGCACCGTGTCGGTCGACCTCGAACGAGACGCCGTCCGGCAGTTGCTGGTCGACGGGTTCTTCCCGGCCGCGGCGGTGACGGACGTGCCGCAGCGACCGCGGGCGAGCGGCTTCCGGCAGATCGGGCTGCCGTTCGAGGCCGACGCGGCCGTCACCCGCCACCTGACCGCGTTCCTGAGCCAGCAGGGCCAGGGCGGCCGACCGGTCCGGCCGACGCACCTGCTGTTCAACGGCGGCGTGTTCAAGGCGGCCGCGTTCCGGCAGCGGCTGGGCGAGACGATCGGGTCGTGGTTCGGGGCCGGGGCGGGCGGCGGCGGCGCTGTCGACGGCGGGCCGCGGGTGTTGGAGGGGAACGACGACCTCGACTTCGCCGTCGCCCGCGGGGCCGCGTACTACGGGTTCACGAAGCGGGGCAAGGGCGTCCGCATCCGCGGCGGGACGGCCCGGAGCTACTACGTCGGCATCGAGACGGCCGGGCTGGCGATCCCCGGGGCGGCCCGGCCGCTGCGGGCGCTGTGCGTCGTCCCGTTCGGGATGGAGGAGGGGACGAGCGCCGACGTGCCGGGCGAGGAGATCGGCCTCGTCGTCGGCGAGCCGGCCGCGTTCCGCTTCTTCTCGGCCGCCGCCCGCAAGCAGGACAAGCCCGGCGACCTGCTCGACCGCTGGGCTGAGGGGGAACTGGAGGAGACGGACAGCCTGGAGGCGAACCTGCCAAAACCCGAGGGCGTGGACGAGGACTACGTGCCGGTGACGTTCCAAAGCGTCATTAACGAGCTGGGCGTGTTCGAGCTGTGGTGCGTCGGGGCGGCGGACGGGCAGCGGTGGAAGCTGGAGTTCAGCGTGCGGCAAGACGCGGAGTGACGGCCCGCCGGCGGGGCCGCGTTTCCCGTGGCACGGGTTCCCAACCCGTGCGTGCCCCGCCGGTAGGCCTGAGCCGCTCATGCGTTGAACGTTTGACTTCCGGCCCGCACGCACGGGCTGGAAGCCCGTGTCACGGATGGGCCGCCCTTTACTTCGTCCGACCCTCTACACTTCCCCGTGACCGCCGCCCTCAATCCCGCCGCCCCGCCCCGCTACCTCGTCGGCATCGACCTGGGGACGTCGAACTCCGCCGTCGCGTTCGTCGACCCGGCAGAGAAGGTCTGGGCGGTCCAAGACTTCCCGATCCCGCAGCTCGTCGCCGCCGGACTCGTCGAGCCCCGGCCGGCGCTGCCGTCGTTCCACTACGAGGCGGCGGCCGGCGAACTGCCGCCCGGCGGGCTGCGGCTGCCGTGGTCGCCGGCAGCAGCACCGGCAGCGGTTGTGGCAGACGGCGCGGCCGACGACGCCGACCCGCGGGCGGTCGTCGGGCTGTTCGCCCGCGACCACGGGGCGGCCGTCCCGGGCCGGCTCGTCTCGTCGGCGAAGTCCTGGCTCAGCCACTCCGGCGTCGACCGGACGGCCGGGCTGCTGCCGTGGCACGGGGCGGGCGACGTGGCCAAGCTGTCGCCGGTCGAGGCGTCCGCCCGCTACCTCGCCCACCTGAGGGGCGCCTGGGACCACGCCCGCCCCGACCACCCGCTGGCCGCCCAGGACGTGGTGCTGACCGTGCCGGCGTCGTTCGACGAGGTGGCGCGGGAGCTGACCGTGCGGGCCGCGAAGGAGGCCGGGCTCGGGCGGCTCACGCTCGTCGAGGAGCCGCAGGCCGCGTTCTACGCCTTCCTCGCCGCCGCCGGGGCGGACTGGGAGCGGCAGGTGCGGCCCGGGCAGACGATCCTCGTGTGCGACGTCGGCGGCGGGACGACCGACTTCACGCTCATCCGGGTCCGCCCGGCCGAGGGCGGCAAGATCGCGTTCCACCGAGTCGCCGTCGGCGAGCACCTGATCCTCGGCGGCGACAACCTCGACCTGGCCCTCGCCCACCACGTCGAGGGCAAGCTGACGGCCGCCGGCCCCGGGAAGGCTTCGCCCGACCGGCCGAAGCTCGACCCCCGGCAGTGGGCGGCGGCCGTCCGGGCCGCCCGGGCCGCCAAGGAAATGCTGCTCGGCCCCGAGGCCCCCGACCGGCCGAAGCTCGACCCCCGGC
>JAQGHJ010000035.1 GCA_028288905.1 Phycisphaerales bacterium
GGCACCAACCGCGAGGCCGCCGCCGAGCTGCAGACCGTGCTGGAGCTCAACGACCGGCTCACGCAGGAGGAGCGCAAGCGGCTGCCGCCGGAGACGGTGTTCGAGATCCGCAAACAGATCTCCCGACTGGGCGGCACGTGAGGTCGCGGGCACTATTTACCGTCCGTCCGCGATTCGACGGAGGTACGGCGCGTCTGTGGGACTAGGCACTTTTAGCGGCAGCCCGCAGGGCTGGGCGTCGGGGTGGCGCAGGCGCGACAGCGGACCCGGGACTTCGGCATCATCCCGACGCCCAGCCCTGCGGGCTGCCGCTAAAAGGCGCGTCGACGGCGACCTGCTCTGAACGGACCACCGACGGACCGGGCGCAGTTCGGGCAGCGGTTCCGGACATTTGTGCGTCGTCGTGAACGGGACGGGGTCACGTCGAACCTTAACTCGTTCCGCGCCAGAATCGCGGCGAGCGAATTATTACGAGCGCGCGGGAGTGCCAAATGGACACTGTGATCATCGGGGCCGGCGGGCACGGGAAGGTCGTCGCAGACATCTTGTACGCCGCCGGCGGGACGATCGTGGTCGGGTTCCTCGACGCCGACCCGGCCCTACACGGTTCGACCGTCGTCGGGCTGCCGGTGCTCGGGCCGGTCGCGCTGCTCGGGCAGTTGTGGCGGCAGAACGTCCGGCACGCGGTCGTGGCGATCGGGGACAACCGCACCCGCCGGCGGTACGGGGACGTGCTGCGGGAGCACGGGTTCGAGCCGGCGTCGGCCGTCCACCCGTCCGCCGCCGTCAGCAGGTCGGCGGTGTTGGGTCGGGGCGTGGTCGTCGCCGCGCTGGCGGCCGTGTGCGCCGACGCCCGGATCGGCGACTTCGCGATCGTGAACACCGGTGCGGTTGTCGACCACGAGTGCGTGGTCGGGGCGGGGGTTCACGTCGCGCCGGGGGCCCGGCTGGCCGGGCGGGTGCGGGCGGGGGACGACGCGTTCGTCGGGCTCGGGGCGAACGTGATCCAGTGCCTGACGGTCGGGGCCGGTGCGACCGTCGGGGCCGGGGCCGTCGTCACCCGCGACGTGCCGCCAGGGGTTACGGTCGTCGGCGTGCCGGCCCGGCCGATGGGGGCACGGGTCGCCCGGCCCTAACGCGGCAAGCGATCGGTTCCCCGGTCCGGCCGCCACGCCGCGTCCGCCTCCGAATCGGTGAACGAAGGGTGGCGGCGGGCGAAAACGTTGTTGTTTGACCGTTGCCCCGTTGATAAGATTTCGCCGGACCAACATCACGGAGCCGGCAGTGAGCCAGGTGTACAATCCGGAATCAGGCCTCATGGAACAGATCGAGCGCCTTGCGCGGAACGCCCGGGACCTCCGGGAACGGATCCTGCGGGCCCGCAACGACGACGACCGAAAGGTCATGAGCAAGCAGGCGTCGGACATGGAGGACCACGTCCGCGTGCTCCAGACCCGGCTGCCGGACTGACCGCGCAGACGTTCGCGACATTCGACGATCCCCAGCGACCCGCCTGTCCGGCGGGTCGCTCGTTTCTCCGTGTGTGGGTTCGACCGCCCGTCAGTGACGCGGGCTTCCGGCCCGTGCGTGCCCAGTCAAAGCTTCGAAGCCATCGGATCGCCAAACGTCCCACTTCGGCATCGCCGCGCACGAACTGGAAGCCCGTGTCACTGACGGGCCGTTCTGCCGAGCCGACGGACGGTTACCGATGGCGGCGTCCTTCCCTACCCCGCCCCGTCCGACCCTTCCGCCGTCCGACCCTCCCGCCATGGAACTCGCCGCCCTCACGCTCGGAATCATCAGTTTCGCCATCGCGGCCGTCGCGACGGCCGCCGTGAAGCGGGTCGCGCCGCGGCTGAACTTCGTCGACAAGCCCGGACACCGGAAGGTGCACAAGGCCCCGACTCCGCTCGGCGGCGGTGTGGGGATCTTCCTGGCGTTCGTGCTGCCGATGCTCGGCGTACTGCTGGCCGTCCGCGTGCTCGACCCGGCCGCCCCCCGGTTGGGGGTACCGGCCGAGACCTGGGCCGCCTACCTGTCCGGTGCCCGACAGCAGACGCCGGCCGCCTTGGCGCTGCTGGGGGCGGCGGCCGTGCTGCACGTCATGGGGTTGGTCGACGACAAGCGGGCGTTGGGGCCGTACGTCAAGCTGCTCGTGCAACTCGGGGTGGCGATCGCAGTCGTGTTGCCGTTCAAGCCGCTCTGGTCGCTCACGGCGCTGGACGACGAGGTCGGCGCGCACGGCGCACTGGCGGTGACGGTGAGCGTGCTGTGGATCACGGCGATCACGAACGCGTTCAACTTCCTGGACAACATGGACGGGCTGTCGGCCGGCATCGCGGCCGTCTGCGCCACGTCGTTCCTCATCACCGCCCTGTCGATTCGCCAATGGTTCGTCGCGGCGGCGCTGGCGCTGCTGATCGGGGCGTTGGTCGGGTTCCTGTGCTTCAACTTCCCGCCGGCCAGCATCTTCATGGGCGACGCGGGCAGCCTCGTGGTCGGGTTCCTGCTCGGCGTGCTGACGATCCGAACGACCTACCTGCCGCCGGGGACGGCGTTCGGGGCCGGGTGGTACGCGGTGTTCGCCCCGGTGATCGTGCTGGCCGTCCCGCTCTACGACCTGGTGGTGGTCAGCGGCATCCGGCTGCGGGCGGGCAAGAGCCCGTTCGTCGGCGACACCAACCACCTGAGCCACCGGTTAGTGCGGCGTGGGATGAGCAAGCGGACGGCCGTCCTGTGCATCTGGCTGCTGACGGCCGCGACGAGCGTGGCGGCCGTCGTGCTGCCCCACGCCGGGACGCCGCTGGCGGCGTTCCTGTTGTTCGCCCAGACGTTCCTGATCCTCGGGGTCGTGATGCTGCTGGAGCAGCACCCGCTGCCGGTGGGGGCGGAAGGGGCGGGTGCCGCAGCCGTCCAACCTGCCGGGTGGCGGCCGAGCCCTGAAGGGGCGACAGCACCATAGGCCGCTCCTCAGGAAGCGTGTGCGGGATGCCGGCGGTGGGTGAAGAATCCCGCCGCGGCCGCGTCAGGCGAGGTCGCCCTTCACAACCCGGACAGGCTCACGTCCGCAACGGTGCGGGCGCCGGTCGTGCCGGAACCCGGCCAATGGCCGGACCGCGCCCCAACAGCTCGCCAATGCTTTCGGTCGGCTCGCGCTCGTCGTACCGGGCGAGAAGTGACGACTGAATCCGCACCAGCATCGGATGCATCCACGCGCCGCAGTCGGCGCGAACCTCACCGCATCGCGCGGCGGGACACCCGGTCAAGTGGGAATCGATCAGGCCTCCGCCCCCGCGGCCACCCTCCGTTCGTGGTCCAGCAGCCACCGCTTGCGGGCGAGCCCGCCGCCGTAGCCGGCGAGCGTCCCGTCGCCGGCTACAACGCGGTGGCAGGGGATGAGGATCGACACGAAGTTCGACCCGTTCGCCCGCCCGACGGCGCGGACGGCCTTGGGGCTGCCGACGTCGGCGGCCTGGCGGCCGTAGCTGCGGGTCTGGCCATACGGGATGCCCCGCAGGTAGTCCCACGCCCGCCGCTGAAAGTCGGTCCCGCCGACGGCGAGCGGGACGTCGAACGCCCGGCGGCGGCCGGCGAAGTACTCCGCCAGCTCGGCCGCGACCCGCGACAGCAGCGGGTGGTCCCCGCGGACGATCATCGCGGGTCGGCCCGACGGCGCGAGCCGGACGCGGGCCCTGTCGACCGCCGCCGCCAGGCCGGCGCGGTCCTCGAAGTCGCACACGGCGACGCCCGCCTCGCCCACAATGGCCAGCATCGGCCCGACCGGGGTAAGGATGCGGGCGGACGCGAGCACGGTCGCCGACCGCAGGTCCGCGGCCGACACTGCCCCGACCGCGCGGCGGGCGGCCGCGCGGAACCCGCTGGCCGATTCGAACCCGGCCGCCATCTGCGCCGCCACGGCACCGCCGCCGGCGCGGGCTTCGCCAACCGCGTCGGCCAGCCGCCGGGCCCGCTGGTAGGCGGCGAACGTCATCCCGAAGTGTCGGCGGAACTGCCGCCGAGCGGTGGACGGGTCGACCCCGGCGGTAGCGAGGTCGTCGGACGTGACGCGGTCGGGGGCGCAGGACTGGATGAGGCGGACGAGCAACTCGACGGCCGGTGACGGGGCGGCCGCCGCGGCGACGTCGGCGGGCCGGCACAGCTTGCACGGGCGGTAACCCTGGCGGGCGGCCGCCGCCGGCGTCGGGAAGAACTCGACGTTCTCGGGCCGGGGCGGGCGGGCGCGGCACACGGGCCGGCAAAACACGCCGGTCGTCCGCACGGCCACGACGAACAGCCCGTCGAACGACGGGTCCTTCTCGGCGAACGCGCGGCGCATGACGGGGACGGAAGGCATGACCGCTGGCTGGTCGGGGGGAACCGTGGCGGCCGACGTCGGCGGCGGGGGGCGGGGGCCCTCTTTCCGGGTGGGAATGCTCGTAATCATGCCCGGGACGCTACCGGGTCGGGGCGGGAGCGGCGGACGTTTTTCGGGCGGGCTTTTCGGATGGCGGGGGAGGCGGGCTGGATGGTCGGGCTCGGGCCCGGACGCCGCCGCTCATCTCGGTGAGGTGGTCCCCGCTTGTCATCCTTCGCTGCGCTCTGGGGGTATGTGCGAGTCGGTCCGGCTCGGCTTGTGGTGCAGGCTTTCCAGCCTGCACGCCGGAGCCCTCACTCGTGCAGGCTGGAAAGCCAGCACCACAACGGCGGCCCCGGCCGGCGTCACCCCGCGGCCTTGGCGACCAGCCCGCCGGCCTCGGTGAACTGGCCGAGGTTGCGGAACTTCTCGTACCGCCGCTCCAGCAGCACGTCGGTCTTGAGCTTCCGCAGCTCCCGCAGGGTCTTGGCCAGGTACTGTTCGAGGTTGCGGGCGGCCGAGTGCGGGTCGCGGTGGGCCCCGCCGAGCGGCTCAGGAACGACCGTGTCGATCACGCCGAGCTGCTTGAGGTCCCGGCTGGTGAGCTTGAGCGCCGCGGCGGCGTCGGCCGCGTTCTCGTTCCCCTTCCACAGGATGCCGCTGCACCCCTCGGGGCTGATGACCGAGTACCAGGCGTGCTCCATCATCGCCACCCGATCGGCCACCCCGATCCCGAGCGCCCCGCCGCTGCCGCCCTCGCCCGTCACCACGGCGACGATCGGGGTCCGCAGTCGGCTCATCTCCATCAGGTTCCGGGCGATGCTCTCGGCCTGCCCGCGCTCCTCGGCACCGATGCCCGGGTACGCGCCCGCCGTGTCGATCAGGCAGACGACCGGCAGCCCGAACTTCTCGGCCAGCTTCATGCACCGCAGCGCCTTGCGGTACCCCTCCGGGTGGGCGAGGCCGAACGAGCAGCGGACCTTTTCCTTCGTGTCCCGGCCCTTGTGGTGGCCGATCAGCATGACCTTGTGCCCGGCCATCCGGGCGAGCCCGCACATGATGGCCGGGTCGTCCCCGTACCGGCGGTCGCCGTGCAGCTCGCGGAACTCGCGGCAGACGGCGGCGACGTAGTCCTTGAACAGCGGCCGCTGCGGGTGGCGGGCGACCTGCACGGTCTCCCAGGCGGACAGGTTCTCGTACGTCGTGCGGAGCAGGGCGGTGTACGTGGTCCGCAGCTGCCGCAGCTCCTTGGAGTAGTCGGTCTGCTTGGCGGCCTGAAGGGCCTCGAGCTCGAGGATCTGCTGTTCGAGCTTGGCCAGCGGGGTCTCGAACCCGAGCACGTGCCGGAGGGCCGGGGCGGGCTTGGGGGCCGCCGAGCCGTTACCGTGGTGCGATGCCGAGCCGCCGGTGCGGCCGTCTACCGAGTCCACGGGCGTCAACGTTTGCGTCATGATCTGTTGTCCGGCCCGGCCCCGGGGGCCACGACCGCCTTACGAACCCGTGACCCGAGCCCGCGACTCCGTTCGCACGCGGATTCCGCCGCGGCCGCCGGCCGCCCGGTGTCCGCCCGTGGCTCGTCACCTCAAGGTCCGAGGGCCGCTACGGAAGTGCGGCGGCGGACCTAGTCCAAAATTCGCGTCCCGCGACCGTGTGCGGGGCCGCCGGCGCAGGGTGGCCGGGCGGCAATACGGTAGCCTAAGGCGACGTGAAGATCGCATCAAGGGTGGGCTTCCTTACCCACCGGCCTCGACCGTCTCCCGCCCAAGGCGAAGGCGGGCGGGCACTCGCGCCTCACACCTGCTCGCCCCGGCGTTTATTATCGGCCCCATGCAACCGAAACGCTTAAGCGTCCTCGGCGTCGGCCTGTTGGGCGGCTCGCTCGGGCTGGCCGCAAAGGCCCGCGTAAGTGGCTGCCGGGTCGTCGGATACGCGCACCGGCCGGAGACGCTGGACCAGGCACTTTCACTCGGGGCGATCGATGAGGGGTACGACGACCCGGTCCGGGCGGTTCGGGACGCGGACCTCGTCGTCCTCTGCACGCCGGTCGGGATGCTCGGCGACCTGCTGGCCCGGGTCGCCCCGGCCTTGGCTCCGGACGCGGTCGCGACGGACGTCGGCAGCACGAAGGCGTCGGTCGTCCGGGTGGCGGAGGAGCGGTGCCCGACCGTCCGGTTCGTCGGCAGCCACCCGATGGCTGGCAGCGAGAAGCGGGGGGTGGCGTTCGCCCGGGCTGACCTGTTCGACGGGGCCGTCTGCGTCACCACCCCGACCGCCCGCACCGAACCGGTCGTCCTGGCCGGGGTCGAGGCGTTCTGGCGGCACCTCGGGATGCGGGTCGAGCGGCTGTCGCCGGACGAGCACGACCGGCTGATCTGCGACGTCAGCCACCTGCCGCACGCGGTCGCCGCCGCCCTGGTGACGGCCCAGCAACCGGGGGCCGAGCGGCTGGCCGGCCGGGGCTTCCTCGACGCCACCCGGATCGCCGGCGGCGACGGCGGGCTGTGGCGGGACATCCTGCTGGACAACCGGTCGAACCTGACCGCGTCGATCGGCCGGCTCCGGAAGTCCCTGGACGAGCTGGAATCGTTGCTCGACCAGGACCGGGCCGAGGAATTGCGCGAGTGGCTCGACCGGGCCGCCGACCGCCGGCGGGCGGCCCAGCCGGGGCGGAATGAGGGCGGCGGGGAGAACGGTCGAAACGACCCTTCGTGACACGGGTTTGCAACCCGTGTCGCCAATCCCTAGCGAAAAAGGAAACGGTTGCCCGAAAGGCTTCGCTCCGTAGGCGAAACGCAAAAATCGCAACCCCTTCTCGCGGGGATTGAGTGCTCCGCCCGTTTGACCGGCCGGCGGCCGGCGTACGATCGAGGCTGATGGCCCATCCCCGCCCTGGTCGCCGCCGCGCCTTCACGCTCGTCGAGTTGCTCGTCGTCATCGGCATCGTCGCGGCGCTGCTGGCGACGCTGTTGCCAACGCTCGGCCGGGCACGGGAGTCGGCCCGCCGGGCCGTGTGCCTGTCCAACCTGCGGCAGGTGTACCAGACGACGCAGACGTACGCGTTCCAGAACGGGGGGGCCGTCCCACTCGGGTACCGGTCTGGGTTCAAGCAGTTCAACAGCATGGCGTACTCGGGCACGTCGAAGAAGTTCTGCCTGTTCGGCGTCTTCTACCTCCGCAAGCTGATGGACCAGCCGGACGTGTTCTTCTGCCCGTCGAACGACGACCCGCAGTCGAGCCGCGGGACGGAGAAGAACCCGTGGCCGCCGGGCCCGCGCGGGTCGGCCGTGAACACGTTCGTCGGGTACGGGTTCCGCCCGGACGTCCAGGTCCCGGACGAGGTGCAGACGGCCGGCGGAACCGTCCCGCGACTGGGTGACTTCGGCACCAAGGCGGTGCTGGCGGACCTGACGGCCACCCCGCAGCGGCTCGACCTGCGGCACAAGACCGGGGTGAACGTGGTGTACGGCGACGGGTCGGGCCGGTGGGTGCCCCGGACGGCGTTCGACGACCCGCTGTCGAAGTGCCCGAACTCGCCGGACGCCGCCGCGAACCCGTACCAAGACCAGATCTGGGAAGCGCTGGACCGGTACTAACTACGGACTCGCACCCGGGACAACGGGCAGGAACCCGGGCGGCGAGCCGGCGTACGAAACGGGAAGGCCCGGCCCCGTCGACGCGGTTAGGCCTGTCAGCCCGGCCGGCTGGTCGCGGCAATGGGGGTCGACTCGGGTACGATGCGACTGGCCCGCGGGGCGAGGGGCGTTCGAACCAGGGAGCACGCGTGTCGCTAAAGGGCGTCTTCAACGTCTACCGCCGGCCGAACCGGTCGTACGAGGGGTACCACCGGGACAAGCGGCGGAAGAACGTGGACCGGCTGGCGATCCTCGAGTCCCGCACCGGGTCGGCTGCCAAGCCGCGGGGGGCGTTCCGTGATTTCGTGTCGGCCCTGCTGAGCATCGTCCGCCGCCGGCACCGGGGGTGAGGCGACCCGCCCGCTCACGCCGACACGACGTTCGTCCGGTCGCCGGACACGCCGGCCAGGGCGTTGCGGGTGTCGACGACCAGCCGCGCGTGGTCGGCCACCATCTGCCAGTCGTACGCCTTGTGGTGGGTGGCGACGACGACGCAGTCGTACCCGGCCAGCATCGCCGGCGAGAGCGGGACGCTCGCCATCTGCAGGTCGTACCGCCGCATCTTGTGCGTCGCCGGGACGTGCGGGTCGTTGTAGTCGACGGCCGCCCCCAGGTCCTCCAGCTTCTCGATCAGCTCGAAGCTCGGGCTCTCCCGGACGTCGTCCACGTCCGGCTTGTACGCCAGCCCGAGGATCAGAACCCTCGCCCCCTTCGTCGGCACGCCGCGGCGGTTCATCGCCTCGACCGTCCGGCGGACGACGTAATCGGGCATGCCGCGGTTCACCTCGCCGGCCAGCTCGATGAACCGGGTGGGCATCCCGACCTCCCTCGCCTTCCAGGTCAGGTAGTACGGGTCGATCGGGATGCAGTGCCCGCCGAGCCCGGGGCCAGGGTAGAACGGCTGGAACCCGAACGGCTTGGTGCTGGCCGCGGCGATCACCTCCCACACGTCGATGCCCATTGCGGTGAGCACGACCTTCATTTCGTTCACGAGCGCGATGTTCACGGCCCGGTAGACGTTCTCCAGGATCTTGGCCGCCTCGGCCACCTCGGCCGTGCTGACCGGGATGACCTCTCGGATCGCGGTCCGATAAAGGGCGACGGCCAACTCGCCGCTGGCGGCGTCGATGCCGCCGACGAGCTTGGGGATGGTCTGGGTCGTGTGGTCGGTCCGACCGGGGTCTTCCCGCTCGGGCGAGTAGGCGAGGTAAAAATCCTTGCCGCAGACGCGGCGGCCGGCGGGCGTGCCGTCGCCGCGCTCGAGCCGGGGGAGCATGACGTCCCGGGTCGTCCGCGGGTAAGTCGAGCTCTCGAGGACGACGAGCTGCCCGGGCCGCGGGTGGGCGGCGATCGCATCGGTGCTTTGCTCGATGTACGTTAGGTCGGGCTCGAGGTGCTTGCCGAGCGGGGTCGGGACGCAGACGATAACCGCGTCGGCGTCGGCCAGTCGGGCCGGGTCGCTCGTGAACGCGCACCGCCCGGCCGCCACCATGTCGCTCACGAGGGTGGGGCCCAGGTGCTTGAGGTAGTTCTCGCCCCGGCGGAGGGCGACGACCTTCGCCTCGTCGACGTCGAACCCGATCACCGCCAGCCCGGCCCGGTGGAAGGCGGCCAGCAGCGGCAGCCCGACGTACCCTAGGCCCATGACGGCGACCGAAGCGGTGGCGTCGGCGATCTTGGCGAGCAGGTCCATGGCGGTCGATCCGGGACGGCGGGGGCGAGTGTGTGACGCGCCACGGTTACCGGACGCGGGCCGCGGCCGATGGCGGGCCCGACAACCGACAATATAATCGGGAACGGGAACGCCTGTCACCGGCGACCGATGTGAAGGGGGTAGCGGGCGCGGGTGAGCCGGTTCTCGTCGGGCAAGGGATCAGAAGATGGACCTCGGAGTGCTCGCACAGACCTTCAGTGGCCGGCTCGTCCAGTACTACCTGGACCTGCTGACGAGCGGCACCGGCATGGTGGCTGTGGCCGGGTTCCTCCTGCTCGCGTGCGCCGCGCTGGTGTGGGACGCCACACGCTGGGTATGGCTATCCGTCATGTTCTTTCTGTCGACGTTCTCCCTCGCCCGGGAGGCGAACGCCGCGCCGATCACCGCACCGTTCTCGTACGTGGCGGCGGCCGCCCAGCCCGCAGCGTACGCCATGCTGCTGCTGCTGCTGATCGCCGCCGTCAAGCCGGGCGGGGCCGCGCGGGGCCGGCCGTCCGCGGTCCTCGTCGCACTGTTCGCGTTACAACTCGTCTTGGTCGCTCGGTACCTGATCGGCGGGTACACCGAAAAGGCCGTCGTCGGGCTGGTCACGTTCGCGCTGCTGTTCGTGGGCCTTGGCTTGGGGATCGGGTCGTGGGTGGCGGCCGAACGCAAGGCGGTGCCGCTGGCGCGGGCGGTGGCCGGCGGGGCGGTGTTGGTCATGCTCGCCGGCCTCGGCCAATACGCGATCTCGCCGGCCGCGGCGTTCGTCGCCGGCCGGCTGTCGGGCGCGACCCCGAACGCCGTGCGGTTCGCCATCGCCCTGGCCGTCACCGTCCCGTTCACCCTGTACCTGTCCACCACCCCGCGGGTCCGCGGGCTGGCCAAAACCGCGTTTGTCGCGCTGCTCGTCGTCACCATTTTGTCGGTCGTCGCCACGGGAAGCCGAGGCGCATCGCTTGCCGCCGTCGTCGCGATTGTCACGTTTTTCCGAACCCGACTCGGACCTGTGCTGGCGATCGGGCTGCTGGTGACGGCCGCCGGCATCGGGGTTGCCGCGGGCACGTCCGGCGACTTTCTCGGGTCCGCCGAGCGGCTGACGTCCGCCGGCAACACCCGGGCGGAAGTTTGGACCACCCTCCTCGCAACGTTCCGGGCGAACCCGCTCCTCGGGGCCGATTACGAAGGGGCTCTCGGCGAGAGCTCCTACCTATCGGTGGCGGCCGGAATGGGCTTGGTCGGGTTGGTCCCGCTGGCCGTCCTGCTCGTGGCGATCTTCGCCGCCATCCGCACGTGCGTTCGGGTCCGGCCGCGGCTCGGCGACGACGACCGAGGCCTCGCGGACCTGGCCATCAGCGGGCTGGCGACCATGCTCTGCCTGTGGACGTTCGAGGCGTACCTGCTCAGCCTCGTGTCGGACGTGATGATCGCGTTCTACGCGATCGTTGCGGTGTACTCAGCCGTCACCGCCCGCGCGGCTGCCGCCGCCGCGGACCTGCCGACGATCCTCATCCCGGAAGAGGGTTCCGAGTTCGGCTTTGCCTGACGCGACTCCGACAGGGGGCGCGGACTCTGCCGGCGACTGCTACGAGCGGGACGTCGGTACGCCGACCGACCCTAACGCCTTCGCCAGTCCGTTAACCAGGTCGCCGCGAGCGCGCCAATCGGCCAACACGGCCGGGGCGGCCGCCCGGTAACCGGCAGTCCGGTCCGTCTGTGTCACGTCGAGCAAGCACTCGGTGAGGGCCGGCAGGTCGCCGGGCGGGAACAGCCGGCCGTTCACCCGGTCGACAACGAGTTCGGCCGCCGCCCCGACCACCGTCGAGCTCACGACCGCGAGCCCGGCCGCGACCGCCTCGTTCACCACCAGCGCCCACGGCTCGTGGTCGCTGGGGAGGGCCAGCACGTCCGACGCTCGATACACCGCGCTGACGTCGGCTTGATTGGCGACGAATCCGGCGAACGTTATCCGGTGGCGGAGCCCGGGCCCCACGCCGGCCTCCAGTTCGGCGCGGAGGGGGCCGTCGCCGACGAGCACCACATCCCAATCCGGCCGGCGGTCGGCGATGGCGGCGAACGCGGCCAACAGCAGGTCGGGGCGCTTGGCCGGGACCAGTCGACCGCTGAACACGATCCGCCGGCGGCCCGGGCGGAGCCCGAACCGCCCGGCCACGGCCGCCACCCGGTCGGCCGGCAGGTGGCGGATCAGGTCGTAGTCCGGCTCGTTGGTGAACAGGAAGATGCGGTCCGCCGGGACGCCGTACCGCCGGAAGTACGCCTCGCCGAGCCGCCCGCAACAAAGCACGCCGCTCGCCAGCCGGAGCAGCCTGGGGACCAAGGCCTGTTTGACGACCCGCCGCGACCCGCGGGCCGCGTCGCCGAGGACGTTGCTGTCCCCCCAGACGAAGCACGGCAGCCCGACCCGCCGGCACCATCGCAGGATCCGGACCCGGCCGACGTCGTTGTACCCAAGCAGGACGACGGCCCGGACCTCGTGGGTCCGGATCCAGCGGATCACCCGCCCGCCCTTCCGCCACTCGTGCAGGGCCCGGGACGGTGCCGTCTGCCGGTCCGTTGTCTCACCGGGCCCAAAGTCGACCCGGCCGATCAGGCCCGCCCGCGGATCCTCCCACGGGCCGGCGTCGTGGGTCAACAGCGTCCATACCCGCAACCCGGCCATCTCGCGGGCGACCCGGGCGTGGGCGTGGACGCGGTACGGCGGCAGCGAGTTGGCGACGAACGCGATGCCGGGAACGGGTGACTGGCTCATGTTGCGGTGAGAAAACCCAGGGCTGCGCCGGCGACGGCCGGCCGGCAACGGGTCGCGGTGGAGGCACACGCGGCGGCCGTCCGGCTCACGCCGCCGGTCGGGCCCGCGCCTCCAGGTGACGCCCGACGGCCCGTGCCAGCCGGTGTGACGGCCACTCGACCCCCCGGCAAATCGCCTCCACCGCCACCACCACGACCGCAACGCCGACGAGGGTGACGACGGCCCACTCGGCGGAACCGCCGAGGGCGTCCTTCGTCCCGTCAGGGTAGTGCCGCAGGCGGACATACAGCTCTCCAACCCCGACGATCAGGCTGAAGTGGAACAGGTAAAGGGAGTAGCACCGCAGTCCGACTGCCCCGAGCGCGCGCCGCGCTACCGGCGGCCGGGACCCGGCGCGGCGGGCGTCGCCGGTCACCTGTTCGCGGGCGACGGCCGCCCGGACGACCAGGAAAAAACCGAACGACACGAGCGGGTCGGTCACGTACCGGTCCCACCGGAACACCCACGGTGCGGTCGTGCCGGCGACGAGGCACGCGGCCCCGGCCGCCACCGACAGCCATCGCCCGCCGCCCGCCGCACCGTCGGTACCGGCCGCCGGCCGCACGAGCGACTCGGCCAGCCACGCCCCCAGCAACCATTCTCCGAAGCGGGCCGGGGCGAACCCGATCGGGTGCAACGGCCCCGGCAGCCGAAGGCCGGCGGCCAGCGCTCCGTACCCGGCGGCGTGTGCCACCACATCAACGGCCATCCAGGCGGCGGTAACCCGCAGCATGCCGTACCGTCGGAGCAGCGGCCAAGCGAGCAGGTACAGGGCGTAAAACTGCACCTCCAACGCGATCGTCCAGAGGACCGGCGCCAGCGGGGCGGGCGAGGCCAATCCGGCCGGCCCGTTGTAATACCAGAACGCGAGGTTTCCGATCAGGTTCCCGAGCGTGGCCGGGCCGTGCCCGACCCCGTGCTTGGCAGCGACCATGGCGAACCCGAGCCCCAGGACGAGCAGGTAGGTCGGGTAGAGTCGCAACAGCCGGCGGGCGGCGTACGGCAGTGTCGCCGGCCGGCGGCCGGCGGCCGCGTACGGCAGGTGGATGCAAAACCCGCTGATGATGAAGAACAGGTTCACCCCGGCGAAGCAGGGCCAGGCCAGGGCCCACCCGGCGGTCCCGACCACCCCGAACTGGTGAACGAGCGCGTCGAGCCGGCCGGCCGGCCCGGCACCGGGCGTCGAATCGGCGTCGATCGTGGTCCGCCAGAAGAACCCGTACCCGTGGTGCAGGAACACCATCAGGGCCGCGGCACCACGGAACAAATCGATCGAATCCAGGTGCAGTCG
>JAQGHJ010000056.1 GCA_028288905.1 Phycisphaerales bacterium
TCCTGGTCCGGGGTGCCGTCGGCCGCGTCGCGGAGGTCCGAGATCTTGTTCGTCGCCGCGGCCAGGCCCTTGGACGCCAGGACGGTGCGAACGAGGCCGGCGTGGTACGCCTCGACGGCCAGGATGCCGGCCGCCGCCTCCAGGATCGCCGGGCTGTTGAGCAGCGGGGCTGCGCCCTTGTACGCCGTCACCCCGACGTCCTCGAAGATGAACGCGGCCAGGAGGAAGTTGTCCTCGTTGGCGAACGCGTCGAACACGTCGGTCGGGCCGATCAGCCCGGCCGCCCGGGCGGCGGCGGTGAAGCTGTTTGTCAGGTCGATCGCCGGCTTCGCCACGCTCTTGCTCGTCGCCTTCCGCAGGAACCGGACGTGGGCCAGCTCGTCGGCCGCGATCTCATTCGCGTAGTCCTGGATCGCCTTGGTGGCGAACGTGACCTTCTTGCCGCCGGTCGTCGGGCCGATCGGGCCGAGGTCGCTGCCGGTGTCGGCCGCGGCCAGCCCCTTGCCGGTGGCGGCGAACAGGTAGAACTCGGCCTCGAGGTACTCGAGGTTCAGGGCGAAGTTCAGGATGTCCTGGTCCCGGGCGGCCGACTTGGTCGACCGCACGCCCTGGGTCGGCGGGATCGTGTCGGCGGCCAGCCCGCTGCGGGCCATGCCGAGCGTGCCGAGCCCGAACGCCCCGAGCCCGGCGGCGGCCGTCTGGAGGAATCGGCGGCGGGCGATGCTGAGCTGGGCCGGGGTGATGAGCGAATCGGTCGACATGGTGGGCACTCCCTCTTTCCTTGATGCCCACCCGGCCGACAACGCGACACGGGACAGACACCGGTGGTTATATTTGATTAGATTAGATCCAACGAGATTCGGCAGCGGCTGAGGCGGTTAGGGCATTCCGGATGCGCGGGCGGGCCATTTACCGGATCCGGCCGTTCACGCCGTTCGGGAAGAACCCGCCGCTCTCGGCGGTCGGGTTCAGGTACGCGATCGCCAGCACCTGTCCGGGCGTCCGCCCGAACACCAAGCCGTTCGCGTCGGTCGGGACGATGTTCAGCGTCCCGTCCGGGTTGACGACCGGCTGGTCGAGGTCCGGGCTGCCGTCGGCCGTGTCCCGCAGGTCCGACAGATTCACGGTCTTGGCCCCCAGGCCCTTCTGGGCGAGCATCGTGCGGATCGCTGCCGCGTGGTACCCCTCGGTCGCCAGCAGCCCGGCGGCTGAGGCGATCACGGCCGGCTCGGCCAGCAGCGACGCCGACCCCCGCAGGGCCGTTACGCACACGTCCTCGAGCATGAACCCGGCCAGCAGCAGGTTGTCCTCGCTGGCGAACGCGTCGAACGTCTCCGTCGCCCCGATCAGCCCGGCCGCCCGCGCCGCGGCCGTGAAGCTGGTGTCCAAGTCGATCGCCGGCTTGGCGATCGTGCGGGTCGTGGCCGACCGGACGAACCGGACGTGACCCAGTTCGTCGGCGGCCAGCTCGGCGGCTAGGTCTGCGGCCAGCTTCGTCTCGAACGTCACCTTCCGCCCGCCGGTCGTGGTCCCGGCGGCGGCGGCGTTCGGGCCCTCGCCGGTGATGTCCGCGCCCGACAAGCCCTCGCCGGTCGTGGCCCGCATGTACAGCTCAGCCCCGAGGTACTCGAAGTTCAGCGCGAAGTTAAGGATGTCCTGGTCGCGGGCCTTGGACCTGCCGCCCCGCAGCCCCTGCGTTGGCGGGATGTCGGGCGTCGTCGCCGGGGCGGCGAGCCCGGCCCGGGTTAGGCCGAGCGTACCGACGCCGGCCACCGCGGCTTGGAGGAACCGGCGGCGGGCGGCCACGCGCGACAGGGAGGTGAGGATTTGGTTATCGGTGTTCATGGGTGGCGTGTCAAAGTTGATTGGACGGTGACCCGCTCGCCGGGCGGACGGGCGGCCGGGCGAAGCGGCGGGAGTCGACGCGGTTCGTCACGCGGCAAAGGGCTCACGGAAGGAGACGCGGGCGACCGGCGGCACGGCGGCCGCCGGCGCTACCGGATCCGGCCGTTCACGCCGTTCGGGAAGAACCCGCCGCTCTCGGCCGTCGGGCTGAGGTACGTGATCGCCAGCACCTGCCCGGGCGTCCGCCCGAACGCCAGCCCGTTCGCGTCCGTCGGGACGAAGTTGAACGTCCCGTCGGCGTTCAAGATCCCCTGGTCGTCGTCGGGCGTGCCGTCGGCTCCGTCGCGCAGGTCGGAGATGGCGTTCGCCTGGGCGGTCAGCCCGCGGCTCGCCAGGATCGTGCGGATCAGCCCGGCGTGGTACGCCTCGGCCCCCAGGATGCCGGCGGACGCGTCGAGGATGGCCGGGCTCTGGAGCAGCGGGGCGGCCCCCTTGTACGCCGTCACCCCGACGTCCTCGAAGATGTAGGCGGCCAGGAGGAAGTTGTTCTCGTTCGCGAACGCGTCGAACTCCTCGGTCGCCCCGACGAGGTTCGCCGCCCGGGCGGCGGCGGTGAAGCTGGTCGACAGGTCGATCGCGGGCTTGGCCACGCTCTTCTTGGTCGCCGTCCGCAGGAGCCGCACGTGGGCCAGCTCGTCCGCCGCGATCTCGACCGCGTACTGCCGCACCGCGTCCGTCGCGAACGTCACCTGCCGCCCGCCCGTCGTCGCCCCGGCCGCCGGGGAGTTGGGGTCGTCGCTCCCGGTGTCGGCCGCCTGCAGCCCGACCCCGGTCGTGGCCAGCAGGTAGAACTCGGCCTCGAGGTACTCGAGGTTCAGTGCGAAGTTCAGGATGTCCTGATCGCGGGCCTTGGACTTGCCGCCCCGCAGTCCCTGGGTGGCCGGCACGTCGGTCGCGGCGCTTTGCCCGAACCCGGCTTGTGCGAACCCGAACGCGCCGAGCCCGGCGGCGGCCGTCTGGAGGAACCGGCGGCGGGCGAGGCTGAGCTGGGCGGGGGGCAGATCCAATCGTTCGTTTGACATGGGCGGCGTTCCCTTTAAGGAGGCGGTCGGTCCGAACCGCGGGGGCCGACGGTGGCGGCCGGGATGCGGTCCAGCGACGCCCGTCACCCACCGGCCGCGGCGCGGCCAATCCCCACACGAGTGCCAGGCGAGCGGCGCGACGTCGCTTCGGCCGCGCAGCAAACCTGAGGCCGGCTACCCGCGGGACCGGTTTCCCGTACCCCGCACAGGCCGTGCGGCGGGGCTACTGCGGGAACTACGCAGCCACCGGCCGTCCGGATGTGACGTCGTTGACGCCGCGCGCCCTTTTCTCTCCGCAAGCAGGTTCGTCCGCTCGGGCCGACCATCGCCGGGAGCGCGATGCCAGCCCGAAAAGCTTCGCCCTCCGGTCGGCCGACGCGCTGTCCCGGCGGAATGGTATGGATTCCAGCTCATGCGTCCTTCGCCGCGCGGCGGCGGCCGGCGGCCGGACGCTATCGTGTCAAACTACCGCGGTGGGATGGCGAATTGGCGGGGCGCGGCGAGTCGCTGCGATTCCTCTGTTCGAAAATACGTAGTCACGCAGGTGCGGCTGCGCGGCGCGCACTTGCGCGCGGGCGGTGTTCACACCGTGACCCGCAGCACCTCGTCGACGGTCGTGTCGCCCATGAGCAGCCGCCGCAGGCCGTCGTCCCGGAGGGTCTTCATGCCGCCGGCGACGGCGGCCAACTTGATCTGGGACGCGACGGCCCGCTCCTGGATCTGTTGCCGGACCCGCTCGTCAACGGCCAACAGCTCGAACAGCCCGAACCGCCCGCGGTACCCGGTCCCCCGGCA
>JAQGHJ010000085.1 GCA_028288905.1 Phycisphaerales bacterium
CGTCGCCCGGCACCGTGGTATCGGTTCGCGGCAGCGTCGTCGACGTGCGGTTCGTCGGCACGCTGCCGCCGATCAACGCCCTGCTCCGGGCGGGGGCCGACCGGGCAATCGTCCTGGAGGTGCAGGCGCAGGTGGACGCGGACCGTGTGCGTTGTATCGCGCTGACCGCCACCCAGGGCCTGGCCCGCGGGACGGCGGTGGACGACACCGGCGGGCCGCTGCTGGCCCGCGTCGGGAAGGGGATCCTCTCGCGGATGTTCGACGTGTTCGGCAACCCGATCGACCGACTGCCGCCACCGGCGGACGCGGGGTGGCGGACGGTTCACCGCGACCCGCCGCCGTTGGATGGGCGGTCGACGAAGTCGGAGGTGTTCGAGACCGGGATCAAGGTGATCGACGTCCTGGTCCCGCTCGAGAAGGGCGGCAAGGCCGGACTGTTCGGCGGCGCCGGCGTGGGCAAGACGGTCCTGCTGACCGAGATGATTCACAACATGGTCGGCCGCCAGGACGGGATCAGCATCTTCTGCGGGATCGGCGAGCGGTGCCGCGAGGGCGAGGAGCTGTACCAGCAGATGAAGGACGCCGGCGTGCTGGAGCACATGGTGATGGTGTTCGGCCAGATGAACGAGCCGCCGGGCGCCCGTTTCCGCGTGGGCCACGCCGCCCTGACCATGGCCGAGTACTTCCGCGACGACGAGCACCGCGACGTGCTGCTGCTCGTCGACAACATCTTCCGGTTCATCCAGGCGGGCATGGAGGTCTCGGGGCTGATGGGGCGGATGCCGTCGCGGCTGGGGTACCAGCCGACGATGGGGACCGAGTTGGCCGGCCTGCAGGAGCGGATCGCCAACACCGCCGCCGGGGCGATCACGTCGATCCAGGCCGTCTACGTCCCGGCCGACGACTTCACCGACCCCGCGGCCGTCCACACGTTCTCGCACCTGTCGGCGTCGATCGTCCTGTCCCGCAAGCGGTCGGCGGAGGGGCTGTTCCCCGCCGTCGACCCGCTCCAGTCCAACTCCCGCATGGCGACGCCGGGCATCGTCGGCCGGCGGCACTACGACCTGGCGCAGGCGATCCGCAGGACGCTGGCCGAGTACGGGGACCTGAAGGACATCATCGCCATGCTCGGGCTGGAGCAGCTGTCGCCGGCCGACCGCAAGGTCGTCGCCCGCGCCCGGCGGCTCGAGCGGTTCCTCACCCAACCGTTCTTCGCCACCGAGCAGTTCACCGGGCTGACGGGAAAGCTCGTCAGCCTCGAGGACGCGCTGGACGGCTGCGAGCGGATCCTGAACGACGAGTTCGAGGGCTACCCCGAGAGTGCCCTCTACATGATCGGGGCGATCGGCGAGGCGAAGAGGTCGGCGGGCCCAAAGCCGGCCGCGGCCGCCCAACCAGGAGCGCAACATGCCGGCGTCGCTCATGCGTCTTAAGGTGCTGCTGCCGTTCGCGGTGTTCGCCGACACGCCCGGCGTGTCGCGCATCGTGGCCGAGACGCCGGCGGGCTCGTTCGGGCTCTTGCCGCACCGCCTCGACTGCGTGGCGGCACTCGCCCCGGGCATCCTGACCTACCAGACGCAATCCGGCGACGAGGTGTTCGTGGCCGTCGACCAGGGGGTGCTAGTAAAGACCGGCCCGGACGTGCTCGTGTCCGTCCGCCGGGCCATCGGCGGCACGGACCTGAGCCGCCTGCGAGACGCGGTCCAGAAGCAGTTCGTCACGCTCCGCGACGACGAGCAGAGCGAGCGGCGGGTCATCGCTAAGCGGGAGGCCGGGCTCCTGCGCCGCCTCGTGGAGCTGCAACGTGCATGACGAACCGATTCGGACCGATCCCGCGGACGAGTCGCCGCTCGCCACGACCGTGGGGAGGAAAGCGGCGCGGAAGCTCCGGGCCCGCCGCTCACGGCAGGGCGTGTGGTTCGGCCTGGGCATGATGGGCTTGGTCGGATGGTCCGTCGTCGTCCCGACGCTGCTCGGCGCGGCGCTGGGGACCTGGCTGGACAGCCATCACGCCGGCCGGCACGCCTGGACGCTGGCGCTGCTGGTCGCCGGCCTCTGCGTCGGGTGCGTCAACGCGTGGTACTGGGTGGCCCGCGAGGCCGCGGCCGTCGGGGAGGACTGACGAATAACATGAACGACGTTCCGATCCTGTTGCTCGCCGGGTCCTGCGGCCTGGTCCTCGGCGGTGCCTTCTTCGGCGGCCTCTGGTGGACCGTGCGCCGGGGACTCGCCTCGCCGTACCCGGCCGCCTGGTTCCTGGCCAGTCTCGTGGCCCGAACGGGCCTCGCCGTGGAGGGCTTCTACGTCGTCGGCGGCGGCCACTGGCAGCGGATGGCGGCGTGCCTCGTCGGCTTCGTCGGTGGCCGCTTCGTAGTGACCCGCATCACGGCGTACGGCGGCGGCCGACCGCCGCGGGAGGCCCGCCATGCGGCTCAGCCCTGACCAGCTGATCTTCTGGCACCGCGGGCCGTTCCACCTGAACGCTACGATCGCGTTCACGTGGACGCTGATGCTGCTGCTGGCCGTTGGGTCCAAGCTCATCACCCGCCGCCTATCGACCGGCCTGACGCGTTCCCGCTGGCAGAACTTGCTGGAGATCGTCGTCACCGGCATCCAGCAGCAGATCGGCGACGTCGGGCTGGCGAACCCCGCGGCCTACGTCGGCTTCCTCGGCACGCTGTTCCTGTTCATCGCGACGGCCAGCCTGTGCACGGTCATCCCAGGCTTCGAGCCGCCGACC
>JAQGHJ010000090.1 GCA_028288905.1 Phycisphaerales bacterium
CGAGCGTCGGGATCGGGTTCGTGGCCGAACTGCTGGTCGGGGCGGCAGAGCAGGTCGCCCACGGGTTCGGGTGGAGCCCGGTGTTCGTCGGCGTCATCCTGCTGGCGATCATCGGGAACGCGGCCGAGCACTCGACGGCCGTCATGCTCGCCCTCCGGGACGACATGGACACGGCGATGACGATCACCTACCAGAGCAGCCTGCAGATCGCGCTGTTCGCCGTCCCGTTTCTCGTCCTGGTGAGCGGCGCGATGGTCGGCTTCGGGGTCGGGCAGAGCCGGCACCTGACGCTGATGTTCTCCCCGATGGAGGTGATCGCGGTGTTCGTCACCGTCCTGATCGTGGTCGTCCTCGGGCTCAACGGCGAGACGAACTGGTTCGAGGGGGCGATGCTGCTGGCCCTGTACGCCATTCTCGCGATCGCCTTCTTTTATATGCCGAGCGGAAACCACGGGGGGTATGATCCGGCGGCGGCCACGGCGACGCGCCCGGCCACAGCGCCCCACTGAACAGTCAGCGGGGCCGTGGCGCGGGCCCGTTCGTCCCCGCTCTTTGGGTCCACCATGTCTCTCCCCCCCAACGAACTGGCCCGCCGCGACGCGGGCGGGCTGCGGCTGGCACCGGACCCGGTCCGGGTGTCGTGGACGCTGGACGACCTGCCGGCGGCCGACGGGCACGGGCTGCGGTGCCGGGTGTCGTGCGGGGCCCGGGCGGTGAACGAGCCGGCCGAACTGCGGATGCTCCAGGACGTGCTGATGGGCCCGCGGCCGGCACTGTCGGCCGACGACGTCGCCCGGTACCTCGGGCCGACGCTCCGCGACGCCGGGGCGGCCGTGTCCAAGGACAAGGGTGCGGAGGCGTGGCTGGCCGGCGGCGGCGGTGCCCGCGACGCGCTGGCGGCCGCCCTGAGGGCGGCGGCCGACCGGGCGGCGTTCGCCTGCGGGCTCGAGCTGCTCCCGCCGTTCCAACTGGAACTCGACAGCCCGTCGTTCGAGCGGCGGCGGCAGCAGGAGCTCCAGCGGGCGCTGGCCGAGCAGGAGGCGGCCGGGCGGGTCGAGCACTTCAACCGCGCCGCCGACCTGCTCAAGCGGTTCGAGGACCTCCGCGAGAAGGCCCCGGACCTGCCGCCGGGCGCGATCCTGAGCCAACTCAGCCCGGTCGACCAGGGGGCGGCGCTCCAGTCGCTGCTGCTGGCGTCCGCCCGGCGGCAGCCGCCGACCAGCCTGTGGGCGGTCGGCGGCGAGTACCTCGTCCGGATCGACGGGCAGGACAACGGCCCGCCGGCCGTCGAATTGTTCCCGTTGCCGCCGACGCTCGGGCCGCTCCGGTCCGTCCAGCCGGCCCACATCGACGGGGACCGGCTGCTGCTGGTCGGGGCCCGGGCCGGGTTCTACCTCGTCCGCGCCGACGACCCGACCCGCCCCGAGGTGTACCCGGACCCGGGGGCGGCCGCGTCGGCGCTCGGGTTCAGCCGGGTCGTGTTCCTCGGGCACGAGCGGGGCTTCGCCGGCTGCCACGGCGAGGCCGGGCTCGTCCGGTGGGCATACAAGCACGACCACGGCCCCAGCGGCGTGCTGCGGCCCGAGCGGTTCGGGGCGGCCGCCGCTCCTGCTGCTACTTTTGCCGCCCCGCCGCCGCTCCCGGGCGCCGCGTCCGCTTCGATGGCGTCGGGCACGAAGCCGCCGGGCCCGCGGAACCTGCAAACGCTGGGAGACGGCCGGCTGCTGCTGACGGTCGGCGGCACGCTGTGGGTCATCGACGGCGACGCAGCCACGGCTGTCCCGTCGGCGTCGTCCGCCGACGTGGTGGCCGTCGTGCCGGACGGGCGGGTGATGCGGGTCGTCCACGAGGACGGCACGATCGCGGCGGTGGACGCGGCGACCCGGCAGGTCGTCGACGCCCGCCGCCGGCCGACGCGGGTCCGGGCCGCCGGCGGCCTGCCGTGGCTCGGCACCACCCGGCTGCTGCTGGCGGGGGACGACGGCCCGGTCCAGTGCCTCGGCACCGGCGACGGGTTGGTCAGCGAGTACGTCAGCGCCCACCGCGGGCTGCGGGCCGTGGCCGGGTCGCCCGAGTGGGTGGCCGGCGTGAGCGGCGACCGCCAGCGGCTGTTGTTGTGGCGGGCGTGGGACGGGAAGGCGCCGGCGGCCGAGGTGTACCTGACCGCCCGCACCAAGCATCGGATCGCGGACATCGACTTCGGGTGAGCGGGTCTTATTAGTCGGTCGGCGAGGGGGAAGCCGTTTGGCACGGGTCCCGGCGGACCGGCGGCCAGGTGCATCCATCCACCGACACCGCGGGCGAGTCAGTGACACCCGCTGACTCAAGCCCATTACCTCTGTCATCCAGAGCGCGGCGAAGGATCTCGGGCTGGTAGTGCCATCCGCTGGCCGCATTGCCGGCCCGCAGTCAGTAGGGAGCCGTCTTGGCTCGCCAGCTCCCCCGCCACCCGGCCGGTCGTCCCGCAGTCGCCCAACTTCACAAAAGCGTCGGGCTGGATTCGGACCCGGCCCCCTCCCCCTCGGTCCCGTCCGGTAGCTCCAGCCGCAGCCCCCCACCCTCCTCCGGTCCGACGGCGACGAGCGCGCCGCCGAGCAGGCCCGCCAGCTTCGCCGCTAGAGCGACGGCCGACAACGCCGCTGGGGCCGGGGAACCCGGGACGGCGGCGGTCGCCCGGTCGAGGAGGTCGGCCGGGAATTGGGCCGAGTCGGCCAACGTGACGCCGAGTACGACCCGATGGCCGGGTTGCCGGCCGGCCGTCACGCGGAGCTCCGTCTTTCGGGCCAAGTCGACGAACGCGCTCAACAGCCGCTGTACCACCAACTGCAGCAGGACGCCGTCGGCCCGGAGCGTCACGCCGCCCGGCTCGGGCAGCACGAGGTCCACCTGCCGCCGGCGGGCACGGTCGGCCAGCTGGTGCTTCATCACCTCCGCGACCACGGCGGCCAGATCTTGGTCCGACCCCTCGCCGCCGAAGGCCCGCCCGCCCGCCACCCGGCGGGCGTGGCCGACCATCTCGAGCTGGTTCAGGGTCCGCAGCAGGCCGTCGCGGGCGTGGTCGATGTCGCCGAGCGTGTCGGTGATCTGCGGCCCGATGTCGGGGCGGCCGCCGAGCTGTCGGCGGAGGAAGTCGACGGTCAGCAGGAGGCCGTTCAGGTCGCCCCGCAGGTCGTGGACGACCACGCCCTGGTAAGCGAGCAGGGATTCGGCGCACGCGTCGGCGGCAAGTTTGGGGTCGGACGGCATGGGGTAAGGCCGGACAAGCAAAAACGTTGCTATTGTGCGGAAATCACTGCACGCCTATGATGCGTGGTTCGCCCAGCGCGGAATCCTTTCCTCTGCGCTGACAGTGACCGTCGGCACCGCGTGGGTGTCGGCGGTCGGCGAAGGCGGGCTCGTCGAGCCCCGTGCCACGCACTCCAGCGCCGGTCGCGGCCGGCCGGTTTTATATTGTCGTCCCCGCCCGGCCGCGACACGGGCGAAAAACATCCCCATGGTCGATTTCAACCTGATCAATTCCTTCGGCGACCTCGACGACGAGATCAACTCGGCCGTCATGACCGCCTTCGGGTCGCCCGACATCGACATCAACACGTTCGTGACCGGCGGCGAGGTCCAGGACCTCGTGTCCGGAGCGATCGTCACCGGCAAGGTCAGCGCCCGGGTGAGCGACGACTTCGTCGTCGACCTCGGCCGCAAGAGCGAGGGCATCCTCGAGCGCGGCGAGTTCGACGAGCCGGTAAAGGTGCAGATCGGCGACGAGGTGCGGGTGCTCGTCGAGGACGTGGACGGCGACCAGGACCAGGTCCGGATCAGCAAGCGCAAGGCTGACCGGATCATCAACTGGGAAGCCATCATGAAGTCGAAGAAGGAGGGCGACCCGGTCAGCGGCAAGGTGACGAAGAAGATCAAGGGCGGCCTCCTCGTCGACATCGGCGTGCCCGTGTTCCTGCCGGCCAGCCAGGTCGACATCCGCCGCCCGGGCGAGATCAGCGACTGGATCGGGCGGCACATCGACGCCATGATCCTCAAGATCGACGAGGAGCGGCGGAACATCGTCATCTCCCGCCGGAAGATGATCGAGGTGATGCGCGACGAGCTGAAGAAGAAGACGCTCGAGACGCTCAAGGTCGGGGACATCGTCAAGGGCACGGTCAAGAACATCGCCGACTTCGGCGCGTTCATCGACCTCGG
>JAQGHJ010000165.1 GCA_028288905.1 Phycisphaerales bacterium
GGCCTCGACGCGGGCCTGGCCGGCGCGTTCCGCCTCACGCTCGACCGCGACGACATGGTCGTCGCCGGCCGGATGTTCAAGCGGGTGGCCAACCCGTCGACGGGCCAGGCGGCGACCGAGCATCCGGTCTACCTCGCAGCCGACGCGACGGAGAAGGAGAAGCCGAACATCCACGGCTTCCTCGAGCTGCCGTTCAAGACCGCGTACATCACCCCCCGCGGTTTGGTCGTCGAAAATCAGGGCGTCGTGTTCCAGCCGGTCGGCGGGCTCGTGTTCCCGCTCGGGGACGTCGGGCCGGTAAAGAACGTCGCGTTCGTCACCGGCATCTGGAACAGCATCAACAGCCACCAGGACGACACGAACGTCGGCCCGTGGAATGAGAACGACTTCTTCGCCAGCTTCGCCGGTAGCATTGGCCCGGTGTCGCTCACGCTCACGTACGGGCTCTGGAACTTCCCGAACTCGACGATTAACAAGCCGTCGGCCGAGCACAACCTCGACCTGAAGATCGACTACGACGACTCGAAGCTATGGGGCCAGAGCGGGTTCGCCCTGAAGCCGTACGTCGACCTTTGGTGGGCGATCGCCGGCAGCTCGACCGTCGTACTCGGCCGCGAGGGGGACACCGGGTACGTCGAGCTCGGGGTCATCCCGTCGTTCACCGTCACGCCGATCCCGGATTACCCGATCAAACTCTTCTTCCCGACGTTCGTGTCGGTCGGGCCGGAACACTTCTGGGGGCGGGACAACCCGGACGGGAACGTCGGCGTGTTCTCGACGTCGGCCAACGCGACGGTCCCGCTCAACTTCATCCCGGGCCGGTACGGGAGCTGGCACTTAACGGCCGGCGTGTCCTACTTCTACCTCATCAACGACAACCTGCTCGCTGCGAGCGAGTTGCTCAGCGGGAACGACAGCCGCAGCGTGTTCGTCGGCTCGCTGGGCGTCGGCGTGAACTTCTGTCGGGGCCGTAATAGGCCCGGCACGGCGTGTGCAAACTGCGGCGGGGAGGACGCGCGGGGGCGGCCTCCCCGCCGCCCCTTTGTTGACGCGACTCACGGGAGACCGATCCATGCAGACCGACAGCGCCGGCCGATTTGCCGTGGCCACCCCGTACCCGTGGCCCTGGAACGGCGACCTGCGGCCGGCGAACACCGCGGTCATCGTCATCGACATGCAGACGGACTTCTGTGGCCCCGGCGGGTACATCGACGGCCTCGGGTACGACGTGTCGGTCACCCGGGCCGTCGTGCCCGCCATCCAACAGCTGCTGGCCGCGTTCAGGGCCGGCGGGTTTCACGTCCTGCACACCCGTGAGGGGCATCGCCCGGACCTGGCCGACCTGCCGGCCAACAAGCGGTGGCGGTCGCGGAAGTTCGGGTCCATCCCCGGCATCGGCGACCCCGGCCCGTGCGGGCGGGTGCTCGTCCGGGGGGAGCCGGGGTGGGAGATCATCCCGGAGCTCGCGCCGCTGCCGGGCGAGACGGTGATCGACAAGCCGGGAAAGGGATCCTTCTGCGCGACCGACCTAGACCTAATTTTGCGGACGCAGAGGATCGACAATCTCGTCCTGACCGGTATCACGACCGACGTGTGCGTGCACACGACGATGCGGGAGGCGAACGACCGGGGGTACGAGTGCCTGCTGCTGGCCGACTGCTGCGCCGCGACCGACCCGGCTAACCATGCGGCGGCCGTCAACATGGTTAAGATGCAGAACGGGGTGTTCGGGGCCGTCGGCGATTCCGCCGCCCTGATCGCCGCGATCCGGTGACCGCCGCCGGCGGACGCGGTAGCACCGGGACCTCACCCCATTCGTGCCCAGTGGAAGCTCTCGCATGGCCGACGCCGTTAACGCCGCCCCGCCCGGTCCGCCTTTTGGCATTGCCGGGCCCGTCGTCGTCCACGACCTTCTTGCCCGGGCCGACCACCCCGCCACCGACTGGGAGCCGCTGCGGCCCGGCGTTTGGGCGCACTGGCTGTATCGTTGGGAGAGCGGCCCGTCCGCCGCGCTGCTCCGCTACGAGCCTGGCGCGCTGATGCCCCGACACCGGCACGCGGGCACCGAGCAGATTTTAGTCCTCCGCGGGTCCCAGGCGGACGAAGCGGGGCACTACCCCGCCGGTTCCATGGCCGTCCACGCGGCCGGCTCGTCGCACGCCGTTCATTCCGAAGAGGGGTGCGTGGTCCTCGCCATCTGGGAGCGGCCCGTCGTAAGCGCCTGAGCGACGGCCACGTCTGCCCCTTTCGAATTCCTAATAGTCCGATAGAGCGTACCACCCCGTCGCCACACGAAAACGCGTCGCCGCGCCCGTCTGCCATTCACTTCTGTCCACCCCTCCCGCTCAAAGATGCGGGAACCACCCGTCGCGTCAAACGACGCGAGAGAGTCAGCCGAAGAGACGCGTGCGTGGCTGCGAAACCCTCGACCGGCACAAGGTGCGGGTCTCCCAAGCGAAGAGTGCTCGGTTGCAGGTGAACGGCCGCCCGGGTCTCCGTTCGTGCGCATGCCGCGCCGAACGCCAGCCGTCGCCGAGGGTGGGGCCTCCGGTTACCCACGCCGCCTAGGCGCCTTCCGCCGTCCGGCCGCCGCCGTCGGCAGCGGCGGCGGCTTGCCGGCGGACTGCACCTTGTGGGCGTTGACGATGGCCGAGATCAGTCCAGGGAAACGTCGTTCGATCTCCGCGCACCGCGGGCTGTTGTGCATCTCCACCCCCCGGCGCTCGCCGCGGATTAGGCCCGCCTCCCGGAGCGCCTTGAAGTGCTGGGACAGGGTGGACTTCGGCACGGCCTTCTCGCTGACGGTCAGGAAGTTGGAACAGCTCTGCGAGCAGTCGGACCCGGCGATCCGGGCAAAGATGGCCACGCGGACCGGGTCCGACAGGGCGTGGAGGATCGCCTCGACCGTGACGTCGTCGATCGAGGGGTGGAATAGCGGCCGCATGACTGCGAATCATACCTCCGCTTGACTCGTCGTTCTATTGTTCCTAAATTCCGAACTAACGAATTAATGGCGCGTTGCGGTCGCCGCGACAGAGGCCGGGGACGAATCCCTGCCCTCACGGCGGCGACGGCGCGTCCCGGAAGGAAGCGCACATGGGCAACCTCACTGGCAAGGTCGCGGTCGTCACGGGCTCGTCCAAAGGCATCGGGGCGGCGATCGCCAAGTCGCTGGCCGCGGCGGGGGCGGCCGTCGTCGTCAACTACGCGTCGAGCAGGGCGGGGGCGGACGCCGTCGTCGCGGCGATCGTCGGCGCCGGGGGCCGGGCGGTCGCCGCCGGCGGCGACGTGTCCAAGCCCGCGGAGGCCCAGGGCATCATCGACGCGGCCGTCGAGCAGTTCGGCCGCCTCGACATCCTGGTCAACAACTCCGGCCTGTACGAGTTCGCCCCGATCGAGTTGGTCACCGAGGCGTCGTTCCACAAGCTGTTCAACGTGAACGTGCTCGGCCTGCTGCTGGTCACGCAGGCGGCGGCCAAGCACCTGGGCGAGGGCGGGAGCGTCATCAACGTCGGGTCCGGTATCAGCCGGCTCAAGCCGGCGGGGACGTCGGTCTACACCGCGACTAAGGGTGCCGTGGACGCGATTACCGGGGTGCTCGCCAAGGAACTCGCCCCGAGGAAGATCCGCGTCAATTCGGTCAACCCCGGGCTCGTCGAGACCGAGGGCACGCACTCGGCCGGCTTCATCGGGTCGGACTTCGAAAAGGGCCTCGTGTCGCAGACGCCGCTCGGCCGCGCCGGGCAGCC
>JAQGHJ010000179.1 GCA_028288905.1 Phycisphaerales bacterium
CATCGATGCCGCGTGCCGGGTCGTCACCTCGCGATCTGTCGTGCCTTCGCCAAGCGCCGCGCGACGGCGGTAGTGGCGCGAGGCGCGGCTTGCTTGAGCGTCGCGGGGGTCTTTCGTGCCCGGCCACTTCCGGCGCCGAGGGCAAGCACCGCCGCCCCGGCACCCGCCGCGGCGACGGCGACCAGCGCGAGCTTCGTCGCGACCGGGTGGAGTTCGGCGGCCGTGTACAGGCTCGTGCCCCGCACCGTCCCCGGGTACGTCCCACGCGCCTGACCGCCGTACGCACCGGGTGAGCGGAGGGCGTCGCGGCCGTCCGGCGGGACATCCTGCTGTTGCTTGCGGAACATCGTCCGCTCCATCACCCGGTCGGTCAGCCGCGGCGCGAACCGGCCCGCCGCGCTCAGCATCCACCCGCCGCCGCCGGCGAACAGGTCGCGTGACGGGTGGGTCGCCGCGTACAGGATCGCCCGGGCGACGACCTCCGGGGCGTACACGGGCGGCGGGTAGTTCCCCTCCTTCGCCATGTAGTTCCGGGCGTGCTGGAGGAACGGCGTGTCGATCGACCCGGGCTTCACCAGCGTGACCGAGATCGGCAACCCGGCCTCCTCCAACTCCATCCGCAGCGCGGTCGTGAAGCCCTTCAGGGCGTGCTTGCTGGCCGCGTAGTAGCTGTGAAGCGGCAGCGGCTGGTCCGACTCGGTGCTGCCGACGTTGACGAGGGCCATGCCGTACGCGTCGCGGCCGGAGCCGTCCGCCGCCGCCCGCCGCTGCTGGAGGTGCCGGACGGCGGCGAGCGACCCGTGGACCTGGCCGAAGAAGTTGATGTCCATGATCCGCCGGGCGTCGTCCAGCGCGATCTCGGTGACCCGGCCGAACACGCCGACCGCGGCGTTGTTCACCCACGTGTCGATCCGCCCGAAGGTGGCCACGGCGACGTCGGCGGCCCGGTCGATCGCGGCGACGTCGGACACGTCCGCGACGACGTGGACGGCCCGCCCGCCGGCGGCGGTGATTTCGCCCACGAGTCGGGCGAGTGCCGCCTCGTCCCGGGCGACGGCGACGACCCGCGCTCCGGCCTCCGCCGCCATCCGGGCGGTCGTCAGCCCGATCCCGCTGGCGGCCCCGGTGATGACGATCGTCTGCTCGCTCAGCGGCTTCAGGCGTACGGCCATGGCGTTTGATCTCCCGGTTTCAGGGCTCCCGCGGCGGTGGCCGGTTCGTCGGCCGGCGGGCACGCGCGGCCCCGGCAGGTCGCGAACGAAGAAACGGTTGGGGCACGGTCAGCGGCCGTCCGAACCCGGCTCCGGCAGCAGCGGAAGGTGTTCCAGGTGCTCGCCTGCGAACCAGACCTGCATCTCGTTCGTGCGGACGACGCTGCTGACGAGAAGGTCGTTGGTGCCGTCGTCCCCGCGGTCGGCCGCCTCGCGGGCGGACGCCCGGGCGGCGACCAGCACCGCCTCGTGCGCCCGGAGCAGACGGGCGATCTGGGCGGGCGGCGGCTCGCGGCCGATCGGCGGGCGGGGGATGCGGGTCAGCTCCGCCACGTCGTGGGCCATCGCCACGCTGACCCCGCCGAGGATGCGGATCCGCTCGGCGATCGCGTCGACCAGGGCGGCCTGCTCGGCGTAGTGCTTATCGAACAGCAGGTGCAGCTGGTAGAACGTCGGCCCGCCGACCTGCCAGTGGTGCTTCTTGTAGAGGTCCCGGAGCGTGATCGTGTCGGCCAGTAGCTGGTTCAGCGCGGCCGCGCTCGCCCGGCGCACGTCCTCGGTCAAGCCGATCGGGACCGGGCGGACCGGGGCGATCGCATGCACCGGCCCGCCGTCCTCCCGGGCGGATGTCCGCCCGCCCGCGGCCCCGAGCCCGCCGTCCGGCACCGAACGCGGACCGCCGTCCGTCCCCACCATCGTGTTGCCACTCGTCGTCATTCGCGTCTCCGTTCGGGGCCGCAACCGACCGTCTAACGGCCCGGGGTGCCCCATCGTCTTAAGTGTTCCGCCTGATTCGGTCCCGCGACGTCCAGAGCCGGCCAGCGTCTGGGCCCGTTGCGGCCGAGTCGCTCGCCGAGCCGTTCGGCCAGATGCAAAACTGGCGTCACCCGGGCGGCGCCGTCCAAAAGGATGGCTTTCGGTCGTGGGCCGCTCCGCGCGAACGACCGGTATTCCGGGGTAGGACGTCCGGCGGGTTGCCGTGCGATGGCTCCGCCGCGCATGTCGATAAGACGACCCCGGACGCGGTGCCGCGTACCGTGTGGCCGCCCGCCCGTCGCCGAGGCTGCGGGCGCGCGGACAGCCAGACGCGCCAGGTGCGACAGTTCGCCGAGTGCAGGTAGCTTGGACGCTCGCGGAACCGATGTTCCATGCCCCGCGCCCCGCTGCGGATCGTCAGGCGGCCAGCCCGCCTCCTGAACTGGCCCAAGTCGCCCGTTCCCAGCCTGGCCCACCCCGGCTCGGCGAGACGGGTCGGGGTTTGAGTGCCGTCTGCCGCTCGACGTAACGGCGGCAGCGGTCTGATCGCGGGGCCGGGTTCACCATTTCTTACGGGTCCCCGCCCGCCAGCCTTCCGGTATATTCCCGATCCCGTCCGCTCCAGACGGACACTCGCGCGGTCGGAGCCGTCCC
>JAQGHJ010000906.1 GCA_028288905.1 Phycisphaerales bacterium
AGAAGTCGGCCGCGGCGTCCAGCCGGGTCACGCGGTCGCGCGTGATCATCCGCGTCCGGCTGTCGCGGCTGGACCCCGGCTCGTTAACACCGACGTGCCCGGTCCGGCCGATGCCGAGGATCAGTATGTCGAGCCCGCCGGCGTCCTTGATCTTCCGCTCGTACGCCGCGCAGAACGCGAACACCTGATCCCGCGGCAGCGTGCCGTCCGGGACGTGCCATTGCCCCGACGGGAGGTCGATGTGGTCGAAGAGGTGCTCGCGCATGAACCGGACGTAGCTCTGGAGCTCGGCCGGCTTCATCGGGTAGTACTCGTCGAGGTTGAACGTGACCACGTTCTTGAACGACAGCCCCTCCTCCTTGTGCAGCCGGATCAGCTCGTCGTACACCCGGGTCGGGGTAGACCCGGTCGCCAGCCCGAGGACGGCCGTCTCGCCGCGGGCGGCCTTGGCGCGGATCAGCTCCGCGATCTCCTTGGCGACGGCCTTGGAGGCGACGCCGGCCGACGGGTAGACGGTCGTCGGGATCTTCTCGACCGCGGCGGTCAGCGGGCTGGGGCCGACGCCGTCGGCGGCGGATCGGACGGCGGAAGAGAGTTGGTTCATAACGTTATTCTTCTGCTTCCAAAAAAAGGCCGCGGGCGTCGCGACGTTTTTCCGGATCGGGTCTCGGGCGACGCGGTCGCCCGTGCGGCAACTGCGTGCGGGACAGAATATCGACTCCTGGCTCGCTTGCCAAATGCAATCCGGCGACCCTCGTGCCGAACGCCGTCCGCGGCACGGCCCCGGTCGGCCTAGGCCTGCGAAGGGCGTCACGGCCGAACGCCCCGGGCGGCCGCGGCGACAGAATTGTTGACCGCTCCACCCGCCGCCTCGCGTCACGACCGACGGACCGCCCGCCGCCGGGTGCCCGCGAGCAGCAGGCCGACGAGCCCGACGCCGACCGACGCTGGCTCGGGGACGATCGTCAGGGTGCCGGCCCCGGCGAACGTCCCGCCGTACCCGAGAGCCGCCAGGTCGGCGGCCGTGTAGCTCCCCGCCGCCACGGCCGACGTCCCGATCGTCAGGCCCCCGACCGCGCTCGCCCCGGCCCCGAGGTCGACCGTCGTGGTGGTGGCCATGGCGACCGGCATGGAGGCGGCCGACAGCGGCGCGGCGAGCACGAGGCCGCCGGTGCCGGTTAGCGTTATGGACGCGAGCGTGCCGAGCCCACCGGCGACGGAGTTCGTGAGGTTGATGCGGTTCCCGACGGTCGCGGCCCCAGCGCCCATCGCCCCGGCCGCGGCGGCCGACACCACCTTGTTCGCCGTCGCGGCAGACGCCATCGTCCAGTTCCCGGCGTAGCCCGGGCTGGCCGCGGCGAACGTGATCTGCCGCCCGGTGCCGCTGTTCGTCATCGTCAGCGCCAGGTCCCCGGACCCCGACAGCGAGCCGGTGAAGGTAAGGTTGTTCGTGAAACTGCCGCCGGCCAGCCCGATCGTGCTGGCAGCCGTGACGGCGACCGGGCTGGCAAAGGTCGTCTGGTTCGTCCCGGTCACGGCCGTCGACTCGAGCGTGCCGCCGGCCAGCACGAAGTTCGCCGCCGTGAATACCTGGGTGGACGTGGACGAGTTGTGGTTCCGCCAGAGCCGGAGCTTGCCGGCCGTCACCCGCAGCCCGTCCCCGGCGAAGGCCTGTGGGGCGGCCGCGGTGCTGCTGACGCTGCGGGTGTCGACCGTCTCGCCGTCGATCACGTACGTGTTCCCGGCCGCCGGCGCGGCCCCGTCGGACCACGGGAAGGCGGTGTTCCAATGGACCGTATCATTGGTCGCGTTCGCTCCGGCCGGCGACGCCGAGCTGGCGGACGACGTGACCTCCGCCGCCCGGGCAAGGCGCCCGGCGGCCGTGGCCAACGCGACGGCCAAGATCGCCATAGGGGTAGAGACGCCGAGTCGCCGGCGTGCGGTCGCGGCGAGATCGATGGGGATCGGGTTGTTGCGCATGGGGTGCCGTGCAGGTGCGAGGGGCCGCGGGGTCTTGGACGGGTCGAGCGGGTGGGAGCGGGTGCGGGCCGCACGTCGCCGGGGTGCGATGGCGGTGGCCGCCCTGAGCAGGGCGAGGGCCGCGGTCACTGCTTCGCCGCCCAGAGGTCGCGAATGGGGGATCCCGCCTGGTAGATGATCTCCTCCGAGTCGGCCAGGGTGGCGAAGCGGGCGGACCCGTCGGCCAACGCCGTGTTCCCGCCCAGCACCTGCGACTCGGCCGGGGCGGACTGGTTCCCGTTCTTCGTGTGGTTCACCCACTCCCAGACCTTCGTGCTGCGGTTCCGCTGGGTGATGTCGGCGAACAGCGGGCCCTTGTCCCCCATCTTCTGCGGCATCTTCGGCCAAGACTTGTTCGTGGCCCACGTGATCGTGTTCACGTTCGAGTTCGGGAAGAACACGTACCCCGTCGCCCACAGCCACTTGCTGTCGCTCGTCCGGCTCGGCCACCCCCGCTCGTACGACAGGTCCGAGTCCGGGCTGGACAGCGGGCAGTAGAACACCGCGGTCGGGTCGTTCTTGCTCCGGTCCCCCGGGGTGCCGGCCGGGTCGAACCGGTACCCGCTGACGTACCGGGTCCACATCTCGCGGTTGTCCGAGAACCCGGTCAGGAACATGACGTGCGGCGGCGGGTACGACGCCGACTTGCGAGTCGGGAACCACCCCTTGTTCTCGCCGGCGTACATGATGGCGGCGGCGGCGAGCTGGCGGACGTTCGACAGGCACTTCGTGTTCGCCGCTGCCTTCCGGGCGTTGGCCAGCGACGGGAGCAGAATCGACATCAGCAGCGCGATGATGCCGATCACGACCAGCAGCTCGACCAGCGTGAAGGCCGGGCGGCGGGCGGCGCGAGGCGCGGCGTCGGTCGTCGGGTCGGACGGGGGCGAGGCAGGCATGACAGTGCTCCGGGGTTCGTTGGAACGGTCGTAGGTCGGGGCCGGTCAGGCCAACCTGGGGTTAGGACGGGTCGCAGAGTGGATCCGCGTCGGCGTCAGTTCGCTTGGCGGTCGTAGAACGTCCAGGTGCCGGCGTAGCTGGCGACGGCCCCGAGGTCGGCCTCGGGCACGAACCGGGCGCTGCCGTCCGTGTACGCCATCGCGATCCCCTCGACGTTCTTGGTCTTCTCGAACGGCTGGGTCGACTTCGGCAGGAAGATGCCGGTGTACGCGCCCTTGATGTGCGGCAGGGTCGCCGAGTACGCGCTGCTCGTGAACATGTAGCAGGTCAGGAGCGTGCGGGTGGTCGGCTTGTCCCCCATCTTCCGCGGGAACACGTACTTCGGGTCGCCCGTGGCGGCGCCGGTCGGGTACGCGTAGGTGGTGCCGGTGAGCCGGGCGGGGTTGCGGCCGCCCATGTACACCCACCCCATCTTCATTTCGACCGTGTTGGCCCCCACCGCTCCGAGCTGCGTGGTGTAGTTCGTGTCCCACAGCCAGGCGTTGCACGACGCGAGGCGGAGCTTCTCGGGCGGGATCTTGTTGGCGACGACCTCGTCGTACGACGTCTGCCCGCCGCCGCTGAGCCGCAGCAGGACATCAAACGTGTCCCGCCAGACCCAGGTCAGGTCGTCGGTGCTGGTCGCAGCCCCGCCCTTCTCGCCCCGGGGCCACGCCCCGCGGTTCTCGTTCGCGTACATCACGAACGTGGCGGCGACCTGCCGGATGTTGCTCAGGTCCTGGGTCTTGAGCGCCTGCTGCCGGGCCCGGGTGAGGGACGGCAACAGGATCGAAATTAGCAAGGCGATGATACCAATTACCACCAAAAGCTCGACGAGCGTGAAGGCGCGGGAAGTGCGTCGCGTCATGTGAGTCCTTGCGTACGGGGCCCCGAGGGGCCGGTGTCGGGAGCGGGCGGTCGAGCGGGCCGCGGGTTCAGGTCGATTCGCGGACGAACAGGGCCGGGCGGACGAGCACCCCGCCGTCGGCGTCGGCGTCCGGCCGGGGCACCCCGGCCAGCAGGTCCAGGGCGGCGGCGGCCAGGTCGCGGACGCGGTAGCTGACGGTCGTCAGCGGCGGGTCGAACAGCGCGGACGCCGTGTCGTTGTCGTGCCCGACGACGGCCACGTCGTCCGGGACGCGGGCGCCGCGGCGGCGGAGGTGCCGGCAGAGCTGGGTGGCCGCCTGGTCGTCCGGGGCGAGGACCGCGTCGACCCGGCCGTCGGCCAGCACGCGGTCGACCAGCCGCCCGCACGCGTCGAACACGTCCCACGGGCCGTCCCCGATCGCGTCCGGGGCGAGGATCAACTGCCCCGCGTCCGGCGGCGGGCGTCCGGCGACGGCGTGGGCGGCGACGAACCCGGCGTGCCGGGCCCTGTTCTCGGGGGCGTCCAGGTCGCCCAGGATCAGCACGACCCGCCGGCGGCCCCGGCCGAGCAGGTGGGCGACGGACTGCATCGCCCCGTCGGCCAAATCGCAATCGACGTACCGCAGCCCCGGCACCGGCGGCCGGCCCATCACGCACACCATGTTCCGCACCGGGGCCGTCGCCAGCGTGTCCGCCACGCCCGGCCACTGCCGGTACCCGCCGACGGCCAGGTACAGCAGCCCGTCGGTCCCGCGGCTGGCGAAGTCGGCGACGAACGCCGCCATCGCCTCGGGCCGGTCCCGCATCTGGGCGGTCAGCAGCTTGTAGCCCCGCTCGTCGGCCGCCTGGTTTAGCCACCCCAGGAACCGGCCCTGGACGGTGTGGAACCAATCGTTCGCGATCACGCCGATCACGTGGCTCGGCTTACCCTTAAGTTGTTGGGCGGCGACGTTCGGCTGATAGCCGAGGTTCCGGGCCAAAACCTCGATCCGTGTTCGGAGTTCCGCGGCCACCCGGTGGCCGTTCTCCGCCTTGCCCGACAGCACAAGAGAGACGGCAGCGCGAGACACCCCGAGCTGTTCCGCGATGTCCGCTTGCGTAACCATTTTTGCTTAGTCAATCGATTAACCTGGTGAGTTACAGGTGTAACTATGCAGCTTGCGTACCACGTGTGTTGAATCCGCAATGAAAATCGGTGTTTCCCGTACCTGCCGCTGTTTGGCGGCGAATTTCGGTCCCTCGGCTACGTGTTGCGCGGGTCGGAGCCGTGACAACCGAGTTGCGTTACGTGCCGGCTGCTCGCGACGTGCCGCCGCAAGCCGCACTAAGTGGAAGGCATCCGCGGATGTGCATAACCAGTAAGCAGAGTGGGTCCGAGCCCCCGCGAGGTATGCGAGGGCTGGTACCACTAAGGAGGTCCGCCGCGTGACGGGGGTTGCCCAGCTGCTAGGGCACGGGCCGCTAGTGCCGACGCGGAACGATTGCGGGACCTCTATGGTCATCCAGATGTCGTACCGCCACGCGCAGCGACACAAACTAAAGCGACTGCTGCAGCGTGCTGCCGGCCCCATCGTCCGCTAAGGCGTAGGTTTGCGGAGGTGCCGGTCTCGCCGTCGCGAATGGTGCGGGGCATGCGCCCACTCAGTGAGCAGACGTGGACGGGGGGACGGACCTGCTGTTACGGGTTGTTCACGTACGGCCCGTACTGAGCCCTCATCTGCGACCGCATCGCGCTCACGAGGGCAGTCAGGTCGTGCTCCTCACGGAACCAGTTGGGCCGCCCCGGGATGAGCTCGCGCATCGCCTGGGCTTCCGGAATTACGGGCTCGACCGCGATGGACGCGGTGACCGCGGCGTAGAGCCCCGGGGGGCCGTCCAGATGGGGCAGCGGGAACGGTTCGGGCGACGGATCGCCGGCGGCGAACGGCAGGCCGGGCACCAGCCAGGGATGCACGACCTCGTCCTCGCCCGGGCACACGTCCGCCTGCCGCTTCAGAGGCCGACCGTCGGCCCACCAAACCCCTTCCACGGCCCGCGCCGCCTGGTCCGTCTGCTCGGGCCCGACCGCGCCGAGGGCCCGCAGTTCGGCGTCGAGGGCGACGGTGACCGCCTCGTCGAACCCCCGGTCGGCGTCACCCATCGCCCGCTCCGCCACCCGCATCCCGACCAGATGCGACACGCTATCGTCGTACGTGAACGCCGACGGCGACTCGTCGATGAAGAAGACCGTTCGGTACCCGAACCACGTGGCGATCTCGTGCCAGGTCAACATCAGGTACGCGGCGCGCTGTCCGATCCGGCAGGCCACCGGGTCGAGGGCGGCACCCGGGTCGTCGGCATCGGACGCGGCGTAAGCGTCGGGGTAGTTCAGGGTCACGTGGAACGTGTCGCCCTCCGGACCCGGCAAGGTCACCGCCGGCTGGCGGCTCCGAATGGCTTGGTGGACCGCTCGGGTGCAGTACCGGGTCCAGTCGATCGCGATCCGGACGTGTGCGAGGTCGAGGAACCCGGCCCGCACGGTGTAGATGATGCCCCGCTCGCTCTCGTCCGGCCCGAAGAGCCGGGGCCGATGCTCGTAACGGTGGGGCCCGAGGTGGGCGGGATCGCCGGCCGAGTAGAGGGTCAGCAGTCCGGGGAACGGAAGCGCACCGAGCCGGTCCCGCGGGATCTCGTCGGCCGACCCACACCCAGTACACCCGGCCGCGGCGGCCACGAACATCAGCGACAGCCGAGCGAGGGGGGAGCGAGTCCGTTGCATGCGTTGGGGCAGCTTACCGCAGTCGAGCCCGGTCCGGGAGCGGGGGCGGTGCTGTCAGCGAAGGCCGCCTCGGGAAACCCCTGGCGTACGTCGTACGGGGCCGAAGGTCGTCGCACGTCCCCGCGTAGCCGACCTCACGGGGACGAGGCATGGGTCGCCGTGATGTCATCCGCCACCAGTTCAGAAGGTGGCGGCGCGGTGATCGGCCGTTCCTTCCACTGGTGCTGGTGGTCCCGGGCGACGGCGATGAAGCGAGCCTTGCCAGCGTACCGCCACAGGTCCAGGACAATGCCGGTTTCGATCGCCTTGCCGAGGTCGGTCGCAATGACGACGTTGTGTTCGTCGGTCAAGTGGCCCTCGCGGGCGATCGCCCGGTGCAGGTCGATGGTCCGCAGCCGCAGCGCCCGCAGGCGGACGTACAGGTCGTCGGCCAACTCGTAGCACCGGCCGCGCTGGTGCTTCAGCCCGAGCGCGATGGCGATGTTGTTGTGTTCGGGCGGGCGGGTCAGCCCGTACTCCTCCCGGAGCAGCTCCCCGTACCGGATCGTGACGCCGGCAACCGCGCGCACTTCGGCCGGGTCGGCCAGCGGACAGGTCTCGGCCATTTCCTTCCTGAGTGCGGCGATCCGCACGTCCTCCGGCTGGGTGGTCCAGAACTGTTCCTGTTCGTCGGTGTCGCCCGGTGCCGGCCCGGTGGCGGAGTAACACCCGCCGCACGCTAAGGCCACGGCGGATACCAGAAGGAACAATGCCATCGAACGGGCGGCGATGGCGGACCGTGACCGTTTTCCAAAGGCGTGGGCCCGGGGCCCCGTTTGCCGGCTAGCGGGAAGCGGACGGATGCGGGGGATGGATGAAGCGCTCATCGGCATGTCACGGTCACGGAAGGCCCCGGCCCGCCAACCGGCTGCCGAGAAATTGCCGCCGACCCGGCCGGGTCGACGGCCCACAACGAAGAGGCGCGCCGGGGTGTCCGGCGCGCCGTCGGCCCGCGGGGGCCTCGTCGTTTTATGCGGTCATACCGCCGGCTTAGCGGACTTCCTTCGTGAAGTCGGTCGGCCGGACGTACACGACCCCCTGCCCCTCGACCCGGGCCTGCTGCCAGTCGCCGGTCGTCGGGACCTCGGCGAAGAACGCGCGGGTGCCCTTGGTGAGCTTCATCGTCGTGCCGCCGGGGGTGGCGGTCGCGTCGGTGTCGCGCGTGGCGATGTAAGCCCGGTCGTACGTCGCCGAGACGGCCATCGGCTTGCTCGTGTCGTCGCGCTTCCCGGCGTTCTGACAGCCCGGCAACACCGCGAAAGCACCTGCCGCCACCACCGCCGCCATCCCGAATTGGATCGTCCGCATCATCCGCTACCTCCAAGTGGTCCCAAATCGCCCGGCAGACGCCCGCCGTGCCTGGAACACGCTACGCGCACCGGGACGCGGCTGGGAACCCCAATTTCCGGAAAAGGTCGTGGTGTCTGATGCTATGTCGCGTGGGGGCGGGAGGGGCCGTCGCGCCGGCACCCGGGCGGAGCGACGGCGGTGCCTCGAGGGATGTGGCGCCGGAAGCGGCGCGCGGACGCCGGCGGGGTCCGCACTCAGTCCGGCCGACGCATCTCGGCGGCCTCGTACCGCAGGTACCGTTCCTTCATCCACCGGACGCCGATCAGGTCGATGAACGCTCGCAGCGCACGGTTGCTGAACCCGTACTTGGCCGTCCCGGCGAACCGGGCGCTGTGCTTCACCGGCGTCTCCAGCACCCGGTAGCCCCGCATCTTCACCAGCGCCGGGAAGAACCGGTGCGACCCGTTGAAGAGCTTCAGTCCCTTGAGGGCGTGCGCCCTGTACACCTTCAGCGACGACGCCGAGTCGTTGATCGTGTCCTGGCTGATCCAATTGCGAATGCGGTTCGCCTGGCGGCTCTGCCAGCGGCGGAAGTTGGTGTCCTGCCGGTCCTTCCGCCAGCCGGTGATCATGTCGTACCCGCCGTCGCTGTCGAGCAGCGGGAGCAGCCGGGGGATCTCCTCCGGGTCGTTCTGCAGGTCGGCGTCGATCGTGGCAATCACGTCCCCGCGAGCGGCGGCGAACCCGGCCTCGAACGCGGCGCTCTGCCCGCCGTTCCGGGCCATCCGCAGCACCCGCAGCCACGGGTACTGCCGCATCCCCTCGGCGAGCAGCCGGGGCGTGTCGTCGGTCGACCCGTCGTCGACCAGCACGACCTCGAACGGCCGGCCGACCGGGGCGAGAGCGGTCGACACCCGCGTCAGCAGCGTGGGGACGGACTCCTGCTCGTTGTAGCAGGGGATCACGAGGGACAGGTAGGGCTTCTCGTCGGTCATGGGAGCGGGGAAGGAGGGGGAGAGATTGCGGATTTCAAATTTCCGATTGCGGATTGGCCGACGCGAGCAGCGGCGCCGCGTGGACATCGGCGGAGCCACGTTTCGGTCCCGGGCTTGGACGCTCCGGCCAGCCCTCGTCCCACTTGGGGATAAACCGGCGGCACAGCGCGAGCGCCACGTACGTCGACGCCACGCCGACGGCCGCGCCGGCGACGGTGTCGCTGACGTAGTGGGCGTTCTCGGCGATCCGCTCGAGTCCGACGACGGCGGCGACGGCGTAGAACGCGACTCGCCACCGCGGCAGGCAGACGGCCAAAGCCGACGCGGCGGCGAACGCCAAGGCGGCGTGGCCCGACGGGAAGCTGAGGTTCTTCTCGGCCCCGAACAGCCCGGGCAAGCCGCCGACGAACAGGTCGAACTCGAACGGGCGGATGCCCGTCACCGGCCGGCGGCGGCCGGCGATCCACTTGAGCAGGAAGTTCGCCCCGGACAGCACGCCAGACCCGGCCACCAGCGCCGCCGCCCGCCACCCGGCCGGGTGAAACGTTGCCAGCAACGCCGCCGTGGCCAGGACCGTGAGGTAGGTGCCGGGAACTTTTAGGGTCTCAGTCGTTCGGACGGTGGTGCGGGTCCAGGTCCGCTTCTCGTCCCAGCCGCGGTCCTTCGCGTACTTCGCGACCGGACGGTCCGCGGCCAAGCCGGCGGCGAAGGCGGCGAGCCAAAGGGCGACGAGGATGAGGGAGCGGCGGGACATCCTCAGGACCGATAATCGGCTACCGGGCGGGTCAGGCGTTCAAGATCGCGTGCTGGTCGTAAGTACGGGTGGTGCCGCCGTGCCGTCGTAGGGCCGGCTGTGCCGGCCGTCGGTTGGGCAGGCGAGCCTTGTTAAACCCACCGTGGCCGATCGGCCGGCACAGCCGGCCCTACGTGGCCATGCCGCAATGACGGCCTACCCCGCGCAACGGGCGGTCGCTCAGTGCGGCAGCTTCGACTCCGGCAGCCGGGTCATGCCCTTGAACCCGTAGCACCGGAAGTACCGGAACGTGCGGACCTTCACGTCGTCCTTGGCGATGTCGATCGTGATCGCCCGCGTCTCCTGCTTGGTGACGACCTTTCCGTCGGCCAGGTACGCCTTCGTCACCTTCACGCCCTCGACCCGGTCGAACACCTTGACGATCTCGGAGAACGGCTTGTCGTGCCGGCCGAGGAAGATCGCGTTCTTCCCGACCAGCGGGCTGTCCGGCCCTAGGTCGCGGTCGGGCCACAGGTCGTACTGGGTCATCCGTCCCGTGTCCTCGTGGTAGTAGGACGCGGCGTAGTACGTCTTGGGCTGGCCGTCGAGGTAGAACGCCAGACCGGCCGCCTGTTGGTAGTCGTGGCAGAGGGCGAACGCGCCGGGCCCGAGCGCCTTCAGGTCGGCCGAGATCGTGCGACCCGCCTCCGCCCACCCCTTGAGCTTATAGGTGAAGTCGACCTGCTGGGCCGTGAACCCGGCCTCCGGCAACCGCTTGGCGACGAGCTTCCGCCACCCCCCCGCCTTCGCCCACTCGGCCTTGTACGGCACGAGGTGCGTGTTGGCCCACCGGACCACGGGGTACAGCACGCCAGGGTCGTGGGCGAACGGCAGCATGAGGACGCCGAACACGACCGTCCCCCAGAACCACCCCCGCCACGGCTTCCACGTCGCCCGCGTCGCCAGCCGGGTGGACAGGAAGTAGGCGGACAGGATCATCAGCGTGAAGTAGGCCGGGGCCGGCCAATTCATCTGCACCTTTGCCCGGAACGCGGTCAGGAACGTCAGCCCGAAGAACGCGATGCCGAAGACGGCCAGAAACCGCATCTGCCGCACGGCCGGCTCCGGCGGCAGGCCCGCCACGGCCGAGTCGACCGACGCCCCGCTCGCCGTCCGTCGGCGGAACGCATAGAGGCACGCCCCGATCATGATGAGAAACAACCCGGGCCCGATGATGGCGATCTGCCCGCCGAGCAACTCGAGCACGTTGGCGAACGAGAAGTGCCCGTGCGACGTGCCCGTTTGCGTGCCGACGTGCTTAGCCGACACCCACCCGTGCCGGGCGTTCCAGAAGACGACCGGGAGCGTGAACATCGCAGCGATGGCGATTGACGCCCACGGCCACGGCGATCGCAGCCACCGCCGGCTCGGCCGGTCGACCGCCAGCGCGATCAGGGCCGGCAGGAACCACAGGAACATCGCGTACTTGGCCAGGAACCCGACGCCGGCCACGACCCCGACCGCGACCCACGGCCACCGCCGGCCGTCGCCGGCACCCTCCCCCGCCCCGCCGTCGCGGTCGAACACCGCGAACGTCAGCAGGTAGGTGGCTAGCGCCCAGCAGAAGAAGAACGGCGGGTCGATCGTCATCAGCACGCTGCCGGCGACGAACATCGGCACGACGTGGTACAGCAGCACGGTCCCCAGCGCCACGCGGTCAGACCGGAACAGCCGCAGCGCCAGCAGGTAGGTGACGACCGACGTCATCACGCCCAGCAGCAGGGCCGGGTACCGGACGGCCGGCATCGTGTCGCCGAAGACGGCGCAGCTGGCCCGGATGATGTAGGCGACGAGCGGGCCCTTGCTGTAGTAGCTGAGGTCGAGGGCGCGGGACCAATCCCAGTACTGGGCCTCGTCGCCGGACAAGTCGATCGGGCAGTCGTGGGTCAGGTACCGGACGTGTCCGGTCGCCCCGAGCAGCAGCAGAAGGGCGAACAGGCAGCGGCAGACGCCCGGCGTGAGCCAGCCCAGTCGCCAGGCCGGCCGGAGCGACGGATCGACTTCGACGACGGACGGGGCGAGTGCGGACGGGGCGGCGATCGAGACGGCATCCATGCGGGCGGCATTGTACGGTTTGCCGCGGCCGGTCAACCGGGGCGTCTCCCGCGGCCGGCGGGGCGGGACGCCGGGCGGGTGGCGGGTCGGGTGGCCGGGGTCGCGTACGGTAACCACGTCTCCCACGCGCTCGTCTCGTTGAACTGGGCGACGGAGGTGGTGCCCCGGTCGGGGTCGACGCGGACGCGGTCGTCATCCCCGAGTCGGATCGAGAGGGTGCCGGCCTCGCCATCGAGTTCGTACGGGACCGTGAGCCGGGCCGGGTCGGCCGGGTCGGGCGCGCCAGCCATGAGCCGGAGGCCATCGCCCGGGTTGAGGATCGGGTCTTGGCCCGGCTTCGACCGCCGACCCTCGGCCGCGACCCGGACTCGGCGATCGCTCGGCTGCGCGACCTTCAGTTCGTGCTGGAACAGCCGGCGGGCCCCGCGGTCGGCCGTGGCCGGTTCGAGCGCCCGGGTGACGAGCAGCCGCTCGGACTCGGCGGTTACGTAGGACACGCCGTCGTCGGAGCCGCTCGACAGTTCGACGTTGGCGACCACCTCGACCCACACCAGCCGGACGGCCCCGGACGGGGTCCGCCGCTCGTGGAGGAAGACGGTCGCCGGCCGCCTCGCTCCGGGGGTGAAGTTGTTCACCGACGGGAGGGTCGCGGTGACCGCCCGCAACTCCGCCGACCCGTCCCACGCAACGGGTAGGTGCGGCAGGGGGGCCGAGGACAGATAGCTGGCGTTTCCGGACCGCGGGACGGCCGAGTACCGCACCCCGCCGTCCCGGGCCAGCCGCGCCGCCTCGACGAAGTCCTCGGTGTACACGACCTGGCCCGGGACCATGGCGAATTTCAGCCCGGCCAGCTGCGCGTCCCGGGCCTTCACTCGCCCAGCCGCGTCGGCCGCCGCCTTGGCCGCATCCGCGGCGGCCTTGGCGGCGTCGGCCCGGGCCTGCTGCTCGGCCCCCTTCCGGGCCGCCAGCCACTCCTGCCACGCCCGGGCGACGAGCGGCCCCCAGGTAATGCTCGTGACAGCCAAGGCGTTCAGCAGCAGGAGGGCGACGATGATCCGGAACGCTCGGCGGTCGGCAAACCACGGGACGTCCCGCTCGTACGGCAGGCCGCCCGCCGGCCGCGGGCGGGCCTCGGTGGCGGCGGCTGATGGAGCGGGCACGTCGGTTGCGGGCACTCGGCCTCCGAGGTCGGGCGGTGCGGCGAAATTGACGCCCGGCGGCCGAACGGGCAACGGCCGTCGGGCGCCGTCTGCCAGGTTGGAAGTGGCCCCCCGCCAACTCACCACCCGAACCGCTCTTCCTTCCACGGGTCCCCGCGCATGTGGTATCCATTCTGTTCCCAGAACCCCGGGGCGTCGGCGGTCCGGATTTCGATCGCGCGGATCCACTTCGCGCTCTTCCACAGGTACAGCTGCGGGACAACGCCGCGGAGCGGATAGCCGTGGTCGGGGGTGAGGTCTTTCCCGTCCCACGCCCACGCAAGCACGCAGTCCTCGCCGGTAAACGCCGCGATCGGCAGGTTCGTCGTGAACCCGTTCTCGCCGTGGCACATCACGTACCGGGCGTCCGCCCGCGGCTTCGCCCGGTCGACGAGCAGCTTCGTCGGCACGCCGGTGAACACGTTGTCCAGCCGGCTCCAGTGGGTGACGCAGTGCATGTCGCACTTCACGTCGACCGTCGGCAGCGCCTTGAGCTCGGCGTAGGACAGCTCGTACGGCGCGTCGCACGCCGCGCCGAACACGCGCAGCTCCCACGACTCGGCGTGGGGGTCAACCTTCGGCACGTTGCCGTAGTGCAGCACCGGCCACTTCGCCGTCAGCGTCTGGCCGGGCGGGGTGCGGGCGGCCCGGTCGCCGCCGGCCCGGAGGGTGTCGGGGGAGACGATCGTCGGGCGGGTTACGGGGGAAGGGGACGCCGGAAGCGGCGAGCGGGTGTCGGCCATGATTGGGTCCTCGCGGTGGACGCCCATGATATGCCGCGCGGTCGCCCCGCCGTCACCGCGTGAACTTGATCCCGGCCGCGGTGCGGGCGGCGGTGAAGCTGCCGAACAGGCGGACGGCCGCCCCGTATAGGGCGGGCGACTCCTTCCGCACGGCCGAGTCGCTGAGCTTCTGCCCGGCCCGTTTGGCGGCCTTGAGGCTCTTGAGCACCTCGGGCTTGTCCCACCGCCGCCGCTCCCGGACCTTGGCCGGATCGATCCGGGCCCCCTTGAGCGCCGCGTCGTACGACCCGAAGTGCCGGACGGCCGCCGCGTGCAACCCCGGGTCGTCCCGCTGGATCGCCCCGCTGTTGAGCGGGTCCTTCGCCCGGTGCCGGCCCTTGAGCTCGAACAGGATGCTCGCCCGGTCCCACTTGCGGTACCGATTCACGTCGTCGGCGTCGAGTCCGGCGGCCGTCAGCGCCCGGTCCCAGCTGCCGAACAGCCGCGGCTGGAGCGACGCGAACGCCGCCCGCCCGAGCTCGTCCCGCCGGCGGGTGACGGCCGACCAGTGCAGGTCGTCCCCCTTCCGCTTGCCGGCCTTGATCAGGACGATGATCTTCGGCTTCGTCCACCGTGGGCGGCGGGTGACCTCGGCGTAGTCGACGCCCGCCTTCTCGACCGCCTTGCGGTACGACCCGAAGTGGTACGCGGCGGCCGACACCAGCGCCTGCCGCCGGCGGGCCATCGCGTTGTACGACAGGTCGCGGCCCTGGGCGTGCAGCTTCTTCAGCGCCGCGACGATCTCGTCCTTGGTCCAGTGCATAGGTGAGAGCCCCCGCCCGCGAACGTTACTGCGTCTGGTGAGGATGCTCAACAAAGAATCGATCGAACGTCGATTGTGGACGGTCGATTGTTGACGGCGGAATGTCGGACCCCCGCGGGCGGGCCCGTACCCCGGTCCGGCGGTCGACCCGGCCACCGCTCGACAATCGACACTCCACATTCGACACTCGCTCCCCCCATGTCCCTCCTCGCCGGAATCCTCAACCTCGACAAGCCCGCCGGCATCAGCAGCGCCCGGGCGGTGGCGATCGTCAAGCGGCAGCTGCCGCGGGGAACGAAGATCGGCCACGCCGGGACGCTCGACCCATTCGCAACCGGCGTGCTGCTGCTGCTCGTCGGGCGGGCGACGAAGGCGTGCGAAGGTTTGATGGACGCCCCCAAGACGTACGATGCGACCGTCCGGCTCGGGGCGACGACGGCGACGGACGACCCGGAGGGCGAGGCCGTGCCGTGGGCGCGGGCGGACGGGCGGGAGGTCGAGCCGCCGGCGGCCGAGGCGGTCGTGGCCGCGTCGGCGCGGTTCGTCGGGACGATCCTGCAGCGGCCGCCTGCGTTCAGCGCGATGAAGGTCGGCGGCCGGCGGGCGTACACGCTGGCGCGGGGCGGCGCGGACGTCCAGCTCGCCGCCCGGCCGGTCCGGGTGTACGGGCTTGAGCTACTCGGGTACGCGTGGCCGGAAGTCCGAATCGCCGTCCGCTGCGGCCGGGGCACGTACGTCCGCGCCATCGCCCGGGACCTCGGCGAGGCGCTGGACTGCGGCGGGCACCTGACCGCCCTCCGCCGGACCGCCAGCGGCGGGTTCCGCGTTGAGGACGCGGCCACGTTGGAGGAGGTCGCCGAGCGGGGGGTCGAGCCGTTGCTCAAGCCGGTGCCCGCACCGCCGCCGGCCCCGGCCGCCGGGGCATGAGTCAGCCGGCCGCCCGCACTTGGGCGACGGGCGTGCTGGTCGCCTCCCGCTAATACTCGTGAAACGAGCGTTTTGCGTCGGTTCCGGGTATCCCTATACTCCGTCGTCCTGCCGGGCGGACCCGCCGCCGGCACCCGACGCTTCTCGGAAAGGAACCCCCGCCCGTGTCCACTGCCGCGACGCACCCGTCCGCCTACGAGGCCGTCGCCTCGACCGGCCCGAACGTCCGCCACTTCCTGTTCCGCCGCCTGCACTCGCTGACCGGCCTCGTGTTCGGCGGGTACCTCGTGGTCCACCTGTTGATCAACGCCTCGCTCGTCGAGGGCGCGCGGCACGACGGGCATCCGAGCGTGTTCCAGGTGCAGGTCGACAAGATCCACTCGCTGCCGTTCCTGCCGGTCATCGAGACGGTGTTCATCTACCTGCCGATCCTGTTCCACACGATCTACGGCATCTGGGTCACCCTGACCGGGCGGCCGAACGTGCAGAACTACCCGTACGGCAAGAACTGGTTTTACGTCCTGCAGCGGGCGAGCGCGGTCGTGCTGGTGTTCTTCATGCTGTTCCACGTGCTCGGCATGAAGGGCGTGTTCGGCGGGGACGTGGGCAGGGCGTTGACGTTCGCCCCGCTCGCCGCGACCCAGAGCACGGTGAACCACTTCCAGTCTGCGTGGTGGGTGGGGTACGTCGTCTACCCGATCGGCATCCTGGCGTCGTGTTACCACCTGGCGAACGGGTTCTGGACGGCGGGCATCACGTGGGGGCTGACCGTGAGCGCGCACGCTCAGAAGCGGTGGGGGCTGGCGTGCTCCGGCCTGTTCGCGCTGACGCTGGTGTGCGGGCTGCTGGCCCTCGTCTCGACCCTGCGTGCCAAGGCCGGGCCGCTCCCGGCAGATGTCGTGCCGGAGCTGCGCGGGCCCGGGAACATCGGGGATAAGGGCACGCCGCCTGCCGCCCCGAACGCGGCCGGCAGCCAAGCACGGTGAGCGGCGGGCACCCCTAGGTTTTTCGAACTGAGTCGGGCCGAGCGGGAGCGACGATGGAACGGAACCTGATCGACCTGTACGAGGACGGCGGCCGAAAGCTGCAGAAGGCGATCGAGCACCTGGACGACCAGGACTTGGTGGCGTTCCCGGTCGCCGGGACGTGGTCGATCCAGCAGCTCGTCGCCCACCTGGCGGACGCCGACCTGGTTTTCGGCGACCGGATGAAGCGGCTGATCGCCGAGGACAGCCCGACCCTGCTGGCGTACGACGAGAACCGGTGGGCGGCCGCCCTGCACTACGAGCTGCAGACGCCGCGGGACGCCGTCGCGCTGTTCGCCGCCAACCGGAAGGTGATGGGCGCGCTGCTGCGGTTGCTGCCGGACGACGCGTTCGCCCGGACCGGCACCCACACCGAACGCGGCGAGCAGAGCCTGGAGGACGTGCTCCGGTACGCCGTCAGCCACCTCGACCACCACCTGACGTTCCTGTACGCCAAGCGGGAAAAGCTCGGCAAGATCATGTGGTGAGGCGGACGGGGACAAGCGATCAGCAGGAAACTGGGAACAGGAAGATCGACGCCGGGTGCCGTGGCGAGGCGGAGAGGTCGGTGCGATGGAACCGGTGCCGATCGACGCGTACGAGGCCGGCGGTCAGATCCTGCGGGACGCGGTGGCCGGGTTGACGGCGGACCAATTCCGATGGGTTCCGCCGGCCGAGGCGGGCATTGGACTGTGGTCCGTGCATCAGGTCGTGGTTCACGTGGCCGACTCGGACGACGTGTCGATTCACCGGATGAAACGGATCATTGCCGAGCCGAACCCGCTGTTGCTCGGGTACGACGAATCGGCGTTCGCCCGGTCGCTGTACTACCACGAGCAGCCGGTCGAGGACGCGTTGGCCCGGCTCAAGCTGGGCCGTCGGGCGTTCTCCGGCGTGCTGCGGCGGCTGCCGCCGGCGGCGTTCGCCCGGACCGGCGTCCACAGCGAGCGCGGCCTCGTGCGGCTCGGCGACCTCGTCGCCGACTACGTCCGGCACGTGGACGACCACGTAAGGTACATCAGGCTCAAGCGCGACGCGCTCGGGGCGTAAACGAAAAGGAGAGGAGCCGAAGGCCGGAGGCCAGGAGCTAGAAGATGTTCGGCAGGAGCCTGATCGAAGGACCCGCTCCCCGCCCGCCGTGCTTCGAGCTACCAGCTTCCCGTTTCCGGCTCCCGTCAGATACATGGCTGCTGCATCCAAGAAGCGCGTGATTGTC
>JAQGHJ010000228.1 GCA_028288905.1 Phycisphaerales bacterium
CCCCCTCTCCCGGTACTCCGGGAGAGGGCTGGGGTGAGGGTTCCTCGCGGCGGCGGCCGGTCTTTACGACCCCACCCCACCGCCCGACAAGACCCTCACCCTAACCCTCTCCCGGGATACCGGGAAAGGGGACCAGAGCCGCCGCACCTGCGTTGGCGTGTGGAGCCGGGTCTGGTGGGGCCGGCGTCGGCGGCACGACGGGCACGCGCTTCCGCCAGACGTTGTGCAACTTCACCACCGCCCCGCTCAACAGCCGCTGGTAGTCTGCCAGCCCGAGCGGCCGGTGGGGGCGGACGACGACGACTAGGTCGTACCCGGCCGGGAAGTCGTGCTGCATCAGCCGAAACGACTCCCGGACGAGCCGGCGGATGCGGTTCCGCCGGACGGCCGTCCCCACCTTCCGCCCTACGCTCATTCCGAGCCGCCCGTGCGGCAACCCGTTCGGCATCGCGTAGATCGTCAGCGGCCCCCGCGACTCCCTAGTCCGGGCTGCGTACACGGCGTCGAACGCCTTGCTCGCCCGCAGGTGAAGCTTCTTCGGCAGGTTGTATCGCCGAGGGGGCTGAGGGAGGGAAATAGGGAGATCGGGGGAAGGTGTGAGGGGGAGCGGAAGGAGAGTGGTGGCGGGCGGTGCGGTGCCTGGCTTAACGGGAGTCGCCTGTTCCATCTCCCGATTCCCCCTCGCCCGCTCCCCAATCTCCCCTCCCCCCGTCGTCTCATCCAACGTTCCACTGCGACCCGTGCGGCTCGCCGGCCGGGAGCTTGTGGTGGTGGGCCAGCCACCGCTCGGCGTCGAGGGCGGCCTTGCAGCCCATGCCGGCGGCGGTGATCGCCTGCTTGTAGATCGGGTCGGCCACGTCGCCGGCGGCGAACACGCCGTCGACACTTGTCATCGTCCGGAACGGCTCGGTCAGCTTGATGAACCCCTGCGGGTCCGTCTCGACCTGGCCCTTGAGGAACTTCGTGTTCGGCGTGTGCCCGATCGCGACGAACATGCCGGCCGCCTCGACCGTGCGCGTCTCGCCCGTCCGCACGTCCTTCAGCCGGACGCCCGTCATGCCCCGCTCGTCGTCCCCGAGCACCTCCTCGACCACGCTGTGCCACTCGGGCCGGACCTTCGGGTTGGCCGTGATCCGGTCGACCATCACCGGGCTGGCCCGCATCTCGGCCCTACTCTTGCGGTAGACGAGGTGCACCTCGCTGGCGAACTTCGTCAGATAGGTGCCCTCCTCGCACGCCGAGTCCCCGCCGCCGACGACCACGAGCGGCCGCTTGCGGAACCGCGGTAGCGCCCCGTCGCACACCGCGCACGCGCTGACGCCGCGGTTCTTGAACCGGCTCTCGGAGTCCAGCCCGATGTAGTTGGCGCTCGCCCCGGTGGCGATGATGAGCGAGTAGGCCTCGTGGGTCGTGCCGGCCGTGTCGGTCACCTTGAACGGGCGGACGGACAGGTCGACGTCCGACACGTCCTCCGTGATGATCCGGGTGCCGCACCCCTCGGCCTGCTCCCGCATGTTCATCATCAGTTCGGGCCCGAGGATGCCCTTGGGGAACCCGGGGAAGTTCTCGACCTCGGTCGTCAGGTTGAGCTGCCCGAGCGGGAGAGTGCCGGCCAGCCGGTTCTCCTCACTGATCGCCCCTTCGATGACGACCGGGTGGAGGTTCGCCCGGGCCGCGTAGATGGCGGCCGTCCACCCGGCCGGGCCGGACCCGATGATGATCACTTTCTCTGCCATGTCACCGCCATTCTAGGGGGGCCGGACGCGGCGTCCAAAGGCGGAGCCAAGCCGTGACGGCGGCCCGGCCGTCGGCGGGATCCGTGCGCCCGTGCATGAACCCGACACGAACCCGGCGGAGGTCGGGCTTTTCCGAACAATTTGGACGGGGCCGCCGTTTCACCTAGACTGGTCCCCGTCACGGACGCGACAACTCTGCCCGACCGGTAACCGAACGACCGCCTCGCCGGGGTGTCGCGAGGCCGTTCCCCGCCGCGACAGGTGGGAACGGGAACCTTGACCCATGATCGTCGACTGTCACACGCACATCTGGGAATCGCCGGACCAGCTCGGCCAGCTCGACCTCGGCGGGGGCCTGTTGCCGTCCCGTAAGCGGGCGATCGGCGGGAAGTCCGCGGCCAAGTCGGTCTGGCGGACCCTCCCCGCCGCCGACCCCGACCACCACTGGGCCGAGACGACGACGGCCGACAAGTCGATCGTGCTCGGGTTCAAGAGCCGGTACCTCCAGGCCGAGATCCCGAACCGGGTGATCGCCGCGTACGTCAGCCGCAGCCCGCAGCGGCTGATCGGGTTCGCCGGCATCGACCCGACCGACGAGGGGGCCGTCGACGAGGTCCGCGTCGCCCGGGACGAGCTCAAGCTCCGCGGCATCACCGTGTCCCCGGCGAACCAGGACTTCCACCCGTCGGACAGCCGGGCGATGGAGGTGTACGCCGAGTGCGAGCGGCTCGGCATGCCGGTGCTGTTCCACCCGAGCGGGCAGTTCACCGAGCGGAGCAAGCTGGAGTACGGCCGGCCGTTCCTGCTCGACGAGGTGGCGCGGTCGTTCCCGAAGCTGCGGATCGTGATCGCCCAGCTCGGGCCGCCGTGGATCGAGGAGACGATCGTGATGCTCGGCAAGCACCCGCACGTGCTGGCCGACGTCAGCGGGCTGCTCGGCCGGCCGTGGCAGGCGTACAACGCGCTGGTCAGCGCTCACCAGGCCGGCGTGATCGACAAGCTGCTGTTCGGCAGCGACTTCCCGTACACGAACGCGACTGATTGCATCGAGTCGCTCTACAGCATCAACCAGATCGCGCAGGGGACGAACCTGCCGGTCGTGCCGCGCGAGGCGCTACGCGGGATCGTCGAACGCGATGCGTTGGAACTGCTCGGGCTGGAATAGTCTGTCATCCAGAGGAGCGCAGCGACGAAGGACCTCGGTTAAACCATTTCGCAATCGGCTGGAACGATTTCTACGAAGACGATCGCAAGACCCGGCGGCCGAGGTCCTTCGTCGGC
>JAQGHJ010000256.1 GCA_028288905.1 Phycisphaerales bacterium
CAGCGTCACGCTCCCGCACGCCAGCCCCAGCGCCGCCGGCTGCCCCAGCGCCCGGGCGAGCGGCACCCCGACCGCGTTCTGTAGGGCGGCCAGCCCGGTCGCGGCCGCCAGCAGCATGAGCAGCGGCCGCCCGCCGGCCCGGACGACACCGGCCGTGGCCGTCAGCCCGACGCAAGTGAAGAACGCGACCGCCAGCGGCAGGTATACGTCCGGCTTGGTTTGGGTGACAGGGCGGACGACCCACAGCCACCACGTCGAGTCGGTCGCCTTGTCCACCGCGACCGGCACCCCGGCGAGCCGCAGCCCCGTCACCGCGGCGGCCGCCAGCAGCCCGCCGACGACCGGGGCCGGGATGCTCATCCGCCACAGCGGCCGGACCCGCCGGACGAGCCGCTCGCCGAGCAATAGGACGGGGACGGCGGCGGCCAGGAGGAGCCAGGGGGGGATGGTCAACGGGGCGGCTCCAGTATTGAGGGTGGCCCGGCGGTTGTAGCACAACTTGCCACAGGCTCAATTGCACCGGTAAAATGGTGGCGTGGCCACCCGCACGACCGTCAACGTGTCGCTCACCCCGCACCTGCAACAAGTTTTGAACGAGCAAGTTGCGTCCGGCCGGTACGGGTCGGCCAGTGAGGTGGTCCGCGAGGGTCTGCGGCTGATCGAGGAGCGGGACCGGCGGCTGGCGACGGAGGCGCTGCGGGCGCAGGTCGACCTCGGGTGGCAGCAGTCGGAGCTCGGGCAGGGCCGCGACGGCGAGGCGGCGTTTGCCGAGGCCCGGAAGCGACTGCGGGCGAAGCTGGCGGGCCCCGGGGCCGCCGCAGGTGGCAAGGCGAGTGCTGCTGTCGCCCGCAGGCCGGCCGCCCGGCGGAAGCGGCCGTGAGCGACTACCGCCTCACGTCCGCCGCAGAGCAAGACTTGGCTGACCTCGTCGATCACGTCGCCCGGCATAGCCCTGGGAACGCGCTGAAGGTGTTCGACCGCGCCCACGCCGCCGCCCGGCCGATTTCCCTGGCCTCGGCCACACCCGCGAGGACGCGACGGACAAGCCGGTCCGGTTCTGGGCCGTCCACTCTTGGTTGATCGTGTACCGCGCTGACCGGAAGCCGCTGGAGATCCTGCGGATCGTCCACGGGGCGCGGGACCTGTCCCGCGTCCTGCGGCGGACGGACCTCCGCGGACAGGCGTGAGGCAGGGCGACCGGCGGGCGGACCAGAACCCGCCGCCGGCTACGGGGCCGTCGCCTCGGCCACCCGCTCCCGCAGGTAGGTGTCGTACCGGTCGCCGAACGGCAGCTCGAGGTCGCGGGCGAGCCGGCGGCGGGTCGTCTCGACCCGCTCGCCGGTCTTGGGGTTCAGGCCGGCGTGCGGGACGTCCCGCCAGACCACGCCGCACCCCCGCTTCTGCCACGCCGGCACGTCGTAGAAGTTCACGCCGCCCTCGGCGAACAACAGTTCGTTCTTGGCGGCGACGCTCAGCCCGACGAGCCGGTCCGTCGCGGCGTCGTCCCTCCCCCCCCATGGCACGGGTTTGTAACCCGTACTTCTGCTTTCTCGTTGCGGTCGCGGCAAGTCCTTCGGCCGCACGGGTTGCAAACCCGTGCCACGAGGGAGGCGTCATCCGGCTTCCGTCGACTCGACCACTTCCGCCACCACGACCTCCCCGCCATCGCCCGGCGTCACCCGCCAGACCCGGTCGAACCCCTCGGCCCGGGTCGGCTGCACGAACTTGGCGGCCGTCCCGCGGACGCCGACCTCCGGAACCCGCTTGTCCTCCGGGCGGGCGGCGTTGCGGGCGACGCACAGGTCGGTCGGCACGTCGAACCAGTAGCACTCGACGCCCGCGAACCCGGCCGCCCGGGCCAGCGCCGCGTACCGCCGCCGCGAAGTCGGCGTCGGGTTGGTGTTGTCGGCCACGAACGGCTGTTGGATCGCGAGGCACGCGTGGAGCAGCACGTCCTCCCGGTGGCGGGTGCGGAGCGTGTCCAGGTTCAGCCGGACGTGGGTGTCGGCGAACCGGCGGGCGAAGAACGTCGACTTGCCCGAACCCTGGAGGCCGCAGAAGACGATGGCGGGGGCGGTCATGGGGGCGGGCCCGGGCCGGGCGTGGGACGACCGCCCCGGCGGGCATATGCCGGGGTGACGTGGCGGCGTGCCTGGCTTCGGTGGGAACTTACCTCGGCCGACTCACTTCTTCGGCGCGACCTTGGTCGCCTCGGCCTTCTTGTCCTTCTTCGGCTTCTTGACTTCCTTCTTGCGGACCTTGTTGCCTTTGCCCATGGTGCGAACTCCTTGCCGGCACGCCCTACCCGACGGGCCGGCGCTCACGCGAGCGGCGGCCAGCGGCGGGTCGGGGACCAGTTGTGCCGATCGTAGCGGCAGGCCGGCGGCCGGGCCAAGAAAATCGGGCGCGGGCACCACGCGGGTCGGTCGGCGTGTCCGGGTGTAGTTGGCGAACGCGGGAACGACGAACGGCGCACACCCCCGGTAGCCCCGGGCGGAAGCTCGGGGTGAGGTGGGTGGTTAGCGGGCAGCCCGTCTGACAACTTGAGCCCGCTCCCGGGGCTTCCACCCGGGGCTAATGTGGGCAGCCTGCGTCGCCGCTCCGTTGTCGCGCCGCAACCGCAGAGCATCCCGTCCGCCTCACGCCTCCCACCACTTCCCGGCCGGCACCCCGCGGACGGCGTTCGTGCCGCAATGCAGGTTGCCGCCGGCGTCGTGGTACAGCCGGCTGTCCGCGTGTACGACCGTCGCGTACCCGACCCGGCGGAACGCGGCGTCGGCGTACGCCTGGAGCAGGTCCGTCGCCGCCGCCGTGCCGCCAGCCCATTTCACCCGCGGGCCGTAGGCGTTGCCGGTCACCGCCGTCGTGCCGCCGGCGACCGAGTTGACGTGGTTCGTCGAGAACGCCGCCAGCCGCCACCCGGCCGGGTCGCTGGGGAACGCCGGGTCCTCGAAGAACAGCCCGAACGTCGCGAACAGCACCGGCATCCGCACGAGCGTGGCGGCCGGGTTCGTGGCGAACGCGAACCGGTCGCCGGCCTTGGCCGCCCCGCCGGCCCAGTACGTCTTGAGCAGGTACGCCTTGGCCTCGGGGAACACCTCGTCCCGGCTCCGCCGGCCGTCGAACCAGGCCGAGTACGCCCCGGCCGCCCCGTCGCGGTAGCGGAGCTGGTACCGGTCGGCGTCCAGGAACTTCACCTCGTACGTCCGCTTCGCCGGGCCGAGCAGGGCGGCGAATGCCCCGCCGCGGGTCAGCTTGGCCGCTCCGGCGTTCGCCGCGGCGGCGGCCGGCGCGGTCACCTCGTCGGTCAGCTTCAGGGCCGACTTCACGGCGTCGACCGCCCCGCGGAGGCGGGTCGACGACTGGGCGAACTCCAGGTTCTGCTTGCGGAGCTTGGCGTTAGCCAGCACGGACGCGACCGTCACGCCGGCCGCGGTCGCGCCGGGCAGCTGGTCGTTGCTGTTCATGCCGGCGTGCATGCGGGCAGCGGGGTCGAGCTTGGCCGCCCACAGCAGCAGGGCCCAGGCGGCGTCCGGGTCTGCGGCGAGAACCTTCGTGCCGCCCGTCGTCGCGGGGGCGAGGTGGAACAGTTCGTCCGTGTGGGCGACGCCGAGCCAGTCGTCGAGCTTCAGGTCCAGCAGCGGGTTGGTGCCCTGGGCGGCGAAGAAGTCCTTCATCGCCGCCGGCATGCCGCTGGCGAGCAGGTAGCCCGGCGCGCCGGCCGGGCGGCCCGGGATTGGCAGCGACTCGATGTCCCCGCCGAACGCCGACGCGGTGTCGTTCGGCAGCGCTGCCAGGTCGGTGCTGACGCCGACGCCGGGGGCCAGCAGCGTGCCGTGGACGAACGACCGCATGCTGGCGGTCTGGTCGAAGAAGTGGTCGCGGGCCCGCGGCAGCTCGAGCACGACCGGCATGCCGCCGTACGGGCTCTTGGCGTACCCGATCTCGTACCCGTCCTGCTGCCAGAGGTCGCCGGTCCGGGTCTCGACGGCCTTGGTCCCGAACGCCCGCTTGAGGGCGGCCCGGGCGTCGGCGTTGTCCAGCCCGTACCGGTTCATGTTCTCGACGTACACCTTCGCTGCGGCCTGTCGGTTGTCCGACAGCACGAACGGCGCGACCCGGACGGCCACCTCGTCGACCGACGGGTACGCCGGGGCGGCGTCCGCCGGCGCGGCGGCCCCGGCCGACCCGCTCGTTCCCGTCGTGACGGTCGTCGGCGGACGGATCGAGACGATGATCGGGTCGTACTCGACCGTCACCCGGACCTTCACCTGCGCGCCGGCCTTGATCCCCTCGACGCCGAACTGGAACCAACCGGCCCCGGCCAGGTCGGCGATGTCGTACTCGTTCGCGGCCGCCGGGTTGGCCACGAACCGGATCGTGTCACCAAGCCCCGGCCCGACGACGGCCGCATCGCCCGGCCGGGCGACCACGTCGCCGGTCGCCAAGGCGTTGGTCGGGAAGAACAATCGCACCCGGTCGGTGGCCGGCGTGGACTTGAACCACGCCGGGTCGGCCGCCGGGCGGAGCACCTGCACGGTGACGCGGTAGTCGTACGCGTTGTCGATCGGCCCGAGCTTGCGGAGCGACAGCTTGCCGACGTCGAGCAGGTCGGCCGCGTTGTCGATCACGTTGTTCGGGGCGACCGGCCGGCCGTTCCAGGCCCCGCCGGCCCAATTGTCCGGGGCCCCGCCGGCGGCCGTGTTGTCCTTGTCGAGGTTCGGCAGCACGACGGCCCCGCGGCCGGCCTTGCCGCTCGTCCACGCCGCCTCGTTGGCGTCGTCGGCGGCGGTGAGCGCCCCGTCGCGGTTCGCGTCGACCCGCAGGTCGGCGAACGGGGCGGCCGGGGCGGCCGCGAACAGGCAACGAGGTTCGAGCGGCTCGGAGTGGGTAGGCATGGCTGGCGCGGTCTCGGTTCGGGGGTTCGGTCTGCAGAGTTGCGCGGCCGACGGGACGGCGGCAGCGACGACCAAGGGGGCCGCCCGGCATGGGCCGCGGCCCCCATGCTCGTGACGTCGCGGGATGTCGAGCGATAACGCCTGGCCCGCGACGGGGCCGGGCGGGCGGGTGGTTGCGGGAGATGCGCCGCGGCTCGGGCCGGTCGGCCGGCCGCCGGCTGGCCGAATGGACGGTCAGTCAGTCGGCCGGGTGTGGGCGTTCAGCCAAGCGGTCAGCTCGGCCTCGGTCAGCGAGCCGGCGGCGAGGGCGAGGAAAGTTGTGTATTTCTCGACTCGGTCCGCCGTCAGGTCGAAGCCGTTCAGGATGAGGAACGTGCGGCAGACGACGTACGCGGTCCGCTTGTTGCCGTCGATGAACGCGTGGTTCCGCGCGATGCCGTACGCGTAGGACGCGGCCAGGGCCGGGACGGACGGTGTCGGGTCCTCGTAGGCGAACCGGTTCCGCGGCCGGCCGAGGGCCGAGTCGAGCAGCCCGGCGTCCCGCACCCCGTCCGCCCCGCCGTGTTCGGCGAGCTGGCGGGAGTGGATCGCGAGCACGAGTTCCTTCCCGATCCAGATGGGGTCGTCCATGGCTTACTCCGCCAGCTTCCGCAGCACGTCCCGGTCCTCTCGCATCACGCGCTCGGCCACGTCCAACTGCCGGTCGAATTCCTTGTCGAACTGCGACAGCCGCACGCCGTCCGGCGTCTCCAGGGCGTGCAGTTCGTCCCCCTTCTGCACGCGGAGCTTTTCCAGCAACTCCTTCGGAAGGATGACGCCGGTCGAGTTGCCGACCGCGATCAGCTTGAGCTTCATGGCCATGAGCGAACCTCCGGAGGAGATTATTACTTCGGTTATAACACCAGTCAACTTGCCGGTGGGTATCTGTTGGTCGCCGTCTTCTTGAGGG
>JAQGHJ010000257.1 GCA_028288905.1 Phycisphaerales bacterium
GCCGACCTTCGCGGCGCTGGCGGCGATCGCGGCGTCGGCCGCCGCCCGCTCGGCCGGCGTCGCGGCGAACGGCTCGCCTGGCCGCCACCGGTCGATCACCGCCTTCACCAGTTCGGCGTTCACCCGCCCATGGTCCTTGAACTGCCCGCTCACCGCCCCCCGCCGCAGCCGGTACTTCAGCACGACCGCCGGCAGGTTCTCCACCCGCCCGCGGGTCATCAGCCGGGCGAAGAACTCCGCGTCCTCCGCGTGCTTGTACGCCGGGTCGTACAGCCCGGCGTCGACCGCCGCCGCCCGGCGGAACACGACGGCCGGGTGGCACATGACCCACGGCCGACGGCCGATCGACCCCCACAGCGCCTCGTGCGTCACCGGGAACGGCACGACGTCCGCCAACAGCCGCCCGGCCTCGTCGATCGTCGCCACCCACCCGCCGAGCAGATCGAGCTCGGGGCGGGCCGCCAGGTGCGCCATCTGGCGCTCGAGCCGGTGCGGCAGGCAGACGTCGTCCGCGTCCATCCGGGCGACCCACGCCCCCCGGGCCTCCCGGACCCCGCGGTTCAGCGTCGCGACCAGCCCGGCGTTCGGCTGGTCGATCACCCGCACCCGCGGGTCGCGGTACCCGGCCAGCACGTCCCGGCTTCCGTCCGTGCTGCCGTCGTTGATCGCCAGCACCTCGAAGTCGCCGTACGTCTGAGCCAGCACGCTCTCGACCGCGGCCGCGAGGTGCTCGCCGGCGTTGTGGACCGGCAGGACGAAGCTGACGAGCGGGATGGACATGGGAAAATGACGAATGACGAATGACGAATGACGAATGACGAATGACGAATGACGAATGACGAATGACGAAACGGTTCAACGAGTCATTGCTCGTGATGCGGATACCCTTTTAGCGGCAGCCCGTAGGGCTGGGCGTCGGGCGGGCACGCACCGACGTTCGGGCCCGCACCTTCCGGGTGCCTTCCCGCGCCGACCTCCGCCCCCCCCCTCTCACGCCGCCCGGTGCGGCACCATCGCCCGGTTCCGCGCCGCCCGGCCCTTCGGGGTGGAGTCGTCCGTCGGTCGGGGCGCGTCGTCGGCCGCGAACACCCAGCCGACGTCCGGCTCGGGCTGGGCGAACGGGCGGCACAGGGCGGCCCCGAGCAGTACGCCTAGCGGGGCCATGACGTAGATGTAGTTCGCCGGGTTGTCCGTCACCATCGACGCCGCCACCCCGGCGACGGCCAGCAGCGTCCCGAGCGGCAGCCCGACCGCGGCCCGGGCGGCGGGGTCGCCGCTGGCGGCCGCCCGGCACGCGGCCCGCAGCCGCCGCCACAGCATCGCAACCGCGGCCAGCCCGAACGCCAGGAACCACAGCAGCCCGAACAGCCCGAAGTCGTACAGGTACCGGATGTAGTCGTTGTGCGGGTGCGGGAGGTTCGCGAAGTGGGCGGTCACGAACGCGCTGCCGGCCCCGGCCCCGCTCCCGAACCAGAGCTGGATCTGGGTCCGGATGTCGGCCAGCAGCGCCGTCCACGCCGCCGTCCGCCCGGACGCGTTGATCGCCACCCCGCCGACCTCCAGCGACGCGTCGTACCCGAAGAACCGCTGGTACATCGCGTCCGACAGCGTCAGCAGCAGCGTCATCCCGGCGGCCCCGGCGGCCACCATGACGGCAGCCGTTACCCGGTTCCGCCGCCCGCCGACCAGCGCGTACGACGCCGGGAACATCGCCAGGACCGCGACCATCCCGAGCCGGCTCTCGCTCAGGAACACCAGGGCCGCCAGCCACGCGGCCACGACCATCCCGCCCCGGTCCCCTGCGTGGTACCGCCCGAGCTGGCGGGCGACGGCCACAATCGCGAACAGCGCGAACGGGCGGGCGAGGAACACTGGCCGCCCGCCGAACTCCGCGTCCCCGCCGGGTCCGAGCGCCAGGACCGTGAGCGTGTACCCGACGGCGGCCGTGACGGCCGCGAAGTCGAGCGCCCGCAAAACGGCGTCGCCGAACCCCGGGCGGGCGGCCGCCTCCCGGGCCGTCAGCAGCAGGAACCCCGGCAGGGCGGCCGTGACCGCCAGCAGCTGGATCCACTCGACGCCCGACCGGTCGCCCCACAGCGGGGTGAAGGCGGCGAACCCGGCGAACGCCACGAGCGGGACGGCGGCCGGCAGGATCGCCCGCGGGGCGGACGGCTTCATCAGCCACAGCCCCCACGACAGTCCGGCCGCGGCCAGCGTCCAGAGCCCGAGCCCGGACATGAACCCGACCTCCACCACCTGCGGCAGCGTGACCGTCCCGCTCACCATCAGCGCCACCAGCACGAACAGCCGCTCCGGCGCCGGCAGCTTGCGGCTCGAAGTTGAAAGGTCGGCCAACGGCATGGGAGTAGGCAGTACGCGGTAGGCTGTAGGCAGAAAGGAAAGAGCTAGAAGCTGGGAGCTAGAAGCTGGTGTTCAGGTAACGACATGTGAAACTCGTGCTGACCAAGCGCCTCCCCTGTTCCCCGCCCTCTGCCCTCTGCCTACTGCCTACTGCCTACTGCCCACTACTCTCCGGTAGGCGGCGTCGACCTCGGCGGCCTTGGTCGGCCAGACGAGGTCGGCGGTCCGGCGGACGGCCCCGGCGGACAGCCGGCCGAGCAGGTCGGGCTCGTCCCGGAGGCGTCGGAGGGCGGCGGCGAACCCGGCCACGCTGGCCGGCACCCCGGTCATCGGCACCTTGATCCCGCACTCGGGCGTGACGGCCACGCCCATCCCGCACGCGTCGTGGCACACGACCGGCACCCCGAGCGCCAGCGCCTCCAGCACCGCGTTCGGCGTCCCCTCCTGCACGCTGGTGAACGCCAGCACGTCCGCCCCCCGGACGGCCGCCAGCGCGTCGGCGTGCGGCAGCTTGCCGGCGAACCGGACGCGGTCGGCCAGCCCGAGCGACACGCTCAGCCGCTGCCAGTCCCCGGTCAACGGGCCGCCGCCGAGCACCGTCACGTCGACGCCCGCCCCGGCCGCCCCGCCGGCGTCGTCGGCCAGCGCCTTGACCGCGTGGAGCAGCAGCGGCAGCGCCTTTCGGCCGATGTGCAGCCCGCTCCAGACGACCTTCAGCGGCCCGGCCGGGTCCCGGCGGCGGACGACCGCGTCCGGGCGGGGGTCGATGCCGGTCTCCAGCATCGGGTCCGACCGTAGGCCCCACAGCCGCCCGACCATGTCCTGGGTCTGGTGCCCGATCGTCCACAGCTGCCCGGCCCGGCGGGCGGCCTGGCGGGGGCGGCGGGCCAGCCGCTTCTGCACCTCGTTGCTCACGTTCCGGACGGCGTAGAACGCCCGGTCGACCCACCCCATGAGCGGGAAGTAGGCGGCCGGGATGTTCGCCCCCCCGCCGATCGGGCCCCAGACGAACGGTGCGTCGAGCCGCCACAGGTACCCGGGCTCCCGGAACCCGGTCATGTTCAGCTGGTGGACGACGTCGAACGGCCGGGCGGCGTGCAGCCGCCGGGCCTCGGCCAGCGCCGCCTTCTGCCACGCCTTGTACCCGGCGTAGTACAGCGTCCGACGGTACAGCTCCTTCTCCTTCTGCACCCACCGGCTCAGCGGCGGGCGGGGGACGTAGTGCAGCGTCAAGCCCGGAATCGGCCCGCCACGGGCGGCCAGGTGCGCCTCGACCTCGTCCCGGAAGATCGAGTGCTCCGGGCCCGGGGCCCCGGTCGCGCACAGCACGGTGACGTCGTGCAGATCGGCCAGCGCCCGGCACATGCCCCACCCGGTCCCCGGCTCCGACCCGCGGGCCGGGGAGACGGCGTACGCCCCGACCAACACCCGCAGCCGGCGGCCCCGCGCGGCGGCGGGCGGGCCGTCCGGGCGGACGTCGCGGGCGGGCGGGGACTCGGTCTGCGCGAGCGTCATGTCGTCTGAATCCACTCGTCTGAACCCGCGGGAACCCGACACTGCCGCTAGGCGGGAGAAGCGCCCGCCCCCATGCCATCGGCTTCCGCGGCACGTCGCTCGACCCGGCGGACCATCCACAGCGCCACCCCGAGCTGGACGAGCATGGGGGCGCACGTCCCAGCCAGCGCCCCGTGCAGCCCGAACCGGGACACGAGCGGGACGACGACAACCACCGTGGTCAGGCTGCTCGACAGCGTCGCGACGAACGACGCCCGGGCGTGCCCGAGGCCGTTCAGCAGCGACACGACCATCTGGGCCGCGAACACGGCGGCGTAGATCAGCACGACCCACGGCACCTCGGGGGCGAGCGCGACGTACGGGCTCGACGCCTTGTAGAACAGCCCGAGCATGAACGCCGGGAATGCCAGGACGACCCCGTAGTACGGCGCGACGAGGGCCAGCCCGAGCAGGGCGTACCGCGTGGCGACGGCCCGC
>JAQGHJ010000293.1 GCA_028288905.1 Phycisphaerales bacterium
AAGAATGAGGTCGCCGAAGCTACGTGCCGATCGCCGTCGCCCCGCGGCGGCCAACACCTCGTCGCGCGTGACGCGGACACTCCCGGTCCCGACCGGGCCGTAGAGGTACTCGACCGCCTGCGCCGACCGGAACGCCGCCGTCTGGCCGACGTACCGCTCGAGGTAGTACTGCGCGTGGCAAAGGGCCACCCGCAGCTCGACGTGTCGATCGGTCGGCGGCGGGCCGGCCGCCGCCTCCAACGCGTGCAGGAAGCCCGCGACGGCCGCGGCGACGTAACGGGCCTCGGCGACGGTCACCGTGTGCGGGCGGCGGTAACGACCCCGCACCTGATCCCAGCGACGAACCCACGCGTTCGGTTCGGGCGGGTCGACGATCGGGTCGCCCGGCCGAGCAACGAAGACGCCGAGGGCGTCGGCCGCCGCCCGAAGCCCCTCCCGTTTCGGCCTGTCGTAATACGAGCGGAGCAGCGGCCACGCACTGCCATTGACCTTGTCGATGGAGCGCTCGGCCTCGCGCAGCCGGCACACGAGATCGATGATGCGGTGGGTTGAGAGCGTCGGCATTCAATCGCTCAGCGCCCCGCGTCCGCCCGGGCGGACCCTACTCAGTAGGTAGGGTGTCCTTCAGGACACCTTCCGCCCCGCGCGTCCGAGCCGGCGCGGTGTCCTGAAGGACACCCGACCTGACCCGTTCTTCGCGTCTTCCTTCGCGCTCTTCGCGCCTTCGCGGTCGCATGCCCTTGCGGATACTCAAGGCCTGCAACCCATCGGTGGCTGTCACACCGCCTTCGCGCACCCGTCCGCCTTCGCGCTGCTCAGCACCGCGTCGCACACCCGCTGCGTCTCCAGCGCGTCCCGGAACGTCGGCGGGCACGGCTTGCCGTCGCCGACGGCCTGCAGGAAGTCGGCCACCTGGTGCACGAACGTGTGCTCGTACCCGATCTGCAGGCCCGGCACCCACCAGTGCTTCATGTACGGCTGGTCGCCGTCGGACACGTGGATGCTCCGCCAGCCCCGCAGCATCCCCTCGTCGGCGTGGTCGAACCACTGCAAGCGGTGCAGGTCGTGCAGGTCCCACTTGAGGCTGGCCTTCTCGCCGTTCACCTCGAGGGTGTACAGGGCCTTGTGCCCGCGGGCGTACCGGGTGCTCTCGAACAGCCCGAGCGACCCGTTGCCGAACCGGCAGAAGAACGAGCAGGCGTCGTCGATCGTGACCGGCTCCATCTTCCCGGTGACGGTGTGCTTCCGCTCCTTGATGAACGTTTCGGTCGTCGCGTTCACCGTCTTGATCGACCCGTTCAGCCACAGGGCGGTGTCGATGCAGTGGGCGAGCAGGTCGCCGGTGACGCCGCTGCCGGCGGCGGCCGCGTCGAGCCGCCACAGCCCGGTCCCGCCCTGCGGCAGGTCGGCCGAGATCGTCCAGTCCTGGAGGAAGTTCGCCCGGTAGTGAAACACCCGCCCGAGCCGGCCCTGGTCGATCAGCAACTTGGCCATCGTGACGGCCGGGGCCCGACGGTAGTTGTACCAGACCGTGTTCGGCACCCCGGCCTTCTCCACGGCGGCCACCATCTCCTCGCCCTCGGCCGTGTCCATCGACAGCGGCTTCTCGCACAAAATCATCTTGCCCGCCTGGGCCGCGGCGATCGCGATCTCCTTGTGCAGGTTGTTCGGCGTGCAGATGTCGACGGCGTCGATGTCCTTGCGGTCGATGATCTTCCGCCAGTCCGACTCGACCGACTCGTACCCCCACTGGTCGGCGAACTTCCGTACGCCCTCGGCGCTGCGGCCGCTGACCGCTTTCAGCACCGGCACGTACGGCAGGTCGAAGAAGTTCGACACCTTCCGGTACGCGTTCGAATGCGTCCGGCCCATGAACCCGTAGCCGACCATGCCGATGTTGAGCTGCTTCATCATTGCCCTTCCGTTCCTCTCGCCGTGACGTGCGGGGGCGCCCGGTGCCGACGGGCGGCAGCCGCAGGTTGCGTCGGAAAGAATCCACGGACGGGCGGCGGCAATCAAGGGTGCGGACCGAGCGGGCGTCGGGCGGCTCCGACCGCGACACCCCCGCCGCTCACCGCCCCGCCGCCGCCCCGGCCGCGCACGCCAGCAGCCCGAGCCCGATGCTCCCGCCGACGTACAGCCCGAACGTCGCGTACGCCCCGCGGGCGAGCAGGGCGTCGGACTCGGCCGCGAACGTCGAGAACGTCGTGTACGCCCCGAGGAACCCGACCGCCACCGCCAGCCGAATCGGGTGGGCGGGCCCGAACCGGTCGCCGAACGCGGCCAGGAAGTAGCCGAGGGCGAAGCACCCGGTGACGTTGATCGCGAACGTCCCGAGCCACGGCCGGGCGGGCACCACGGCCGCGGCCGCGAGGTTCAACCCGAACCGCGTCACGGCCCCCGCAAACCCGGCCGCCCCGACCGTCAGACATTGCAGCCACGCGCTCATCTGCCCGCCGATCGTCCGCCCGCCCCCCGCCGGCGTCAACGGGGGCGGAGGCGGTGGGCGGTAGTTCGCAGGGTGGGCGTACCCGCCCACGCCGGGGGCGTCCGCGTGGACGGGTACGCCCACCCTACGGACTGCGGACCTTAGGAACTTCCGAAAACCCCCCCTTGTCCCATTTCCGCCCGCGCGACTACGGTGCCCCCACGATGACCCCGGACACGCCCGAGACACTGGTCCTGATCGTCGACGACGATCCCACGCTTCGCGGCGGGATCGCCGCGCTGCTCGGTTTCGAGCGCCACGCCACGTTGACCGCGGCCACCGTCGCCGAAGCGCACGGGCGGCTCGACGCCCAAATCCCCACGCACGCGCTGCTCGACCTGAACCTGCCCGACGGGCTGGGCACCGCCATCCTGCGACGCATCCGCGACGAAAGCCGGCCCGTCCGCGTTGCAATGATCTCCGGGAACGCGGACGATGCCGCGATGGCGGAGGCCCGGGCACTTGGCGTCGATGCCGTTTTCGTCAAGCCGCCGGAATGGGACGAGGTGCTCCAATGGGTCGCGCAACCCTAGGGGCACCCGTCCACACAGGCTCGGGCCGCATGCGTTTAACCGAATTCATCGCGGCGAACGTCGAACCCGTCCTGGTCGAATGGGAAAAGTTCGCCCGCGGCGTCTGGCCCGAAGGAACGCCCGTCGAGCCCGAAGAGCTGCGCGACAGCGCCGCGGAGATCCTCCGCGCCGTCGTCGCCGAAATGGGGACCGCCCAGTCCCTACACGAGCAGCAGGAGAAGTCCGCCGGCCGCCGCGGCGCGGGCGGCACCGAGAGCGACCGCCTCGACGACGCCTCCACCGTCCACGGCGCCGACCGCGTCGGCTCGGGCATGCCGCTCGAATCGGTCGTCGCGGAGTACCGGGCCCTGCGCGCCAGCGTCCTACGCCTGTGGCGCGCCGGCAGGCCCGACCCCGACCCGCGCGACCTCGACGACGTCACCCGCTTCAACGAGGCCGTCGACCAATCGCTGGCGCGGGCCGTCGACAGCTTCGGCAGGCGCGTCGACGAGTCGCGCCGGCTGTTCCTGGCGGTCCTCGGCCACGACCTGCGGAACCCGCTGGCGGCCATCACGCTCTCGGCCAAGCTCGCGCGGGTAAGCCTTACCGACCCGTCAAAGCGCGACCAGTTGCCCGAATGGCTGACCCAGATCGTGGACAGCGCCAAGGCCGCCGGCGTCCTGCTCAAAGACCTGATAGATTTCACCGGCTCGAGCATGGGCGTGCGGTTGCCGCTCGCGCCGGGGCCGGCCAGCCTCGGGACGCTTTGCGAGGAGGTGTGCCGCGAGACCCACGCCGCCTTCCCCGACCGACAGGTGCGCTGCACGTGCGCCGGCGGTCTGGACGGCGTGTGGGACGCGCACCGGCTGCGGCAGGCGATCTCCAACCTGCTGAGCAACGCGATCCAGCACGGGGCGGCGGACGAGCCGGTCGAGCTGCGGGCCGACGGCACCGACGCCGACACGGTCGTGGTCTCGGTCCGCAACGCCGGCACGCCGATCCCCGCGGACGTGCTGCCGAACATCTTCGACCCGCTGGTGCGCGGCCCGACGAGGGTCGAACACCGCCGGCGTCCCGGCAGCATCGGCCTGGGCCTGTACATCGTCCGCGAGGTGGCCGCGGCCCACGGCGGCACCGCATCCCTCGCCTCCACCCGGGAAACCGGCACGATCGCCACCGTCCGCCTCCCGCGAGACGTGCGGAAGTAAGTTCGCCGCAGGGCGGGCGTACCCGCCCACGTCCTGATCGGGTCGGCGTGGGCGGGTACCTACGAACCGCGGACCGTTGCGTAGCCGGCCCGGCCGGAGCGGCCCGCGGCGGTACCAGTGGGCCCGGCCTGCTGATACATTGGCGGGCACGATGGGACGCCAATGGCTGCACGCGAAACGGGTGGTCGCCGGGGCCAAGAAGGCCAAGGCCAACACCAAGCTCCTCCGCGACGTCGCGCTGGCCGCCAAGGGCGGCGGGGCCGACCCGGCGATGAACGCCCGGCTGTTCGTGGCCGTCGAGAAGGCCAAGCGGGAGAGCGTCCCCAAGGACGCCATCGGGCGGGCGATCAACAAGGGGGCCGGCGTCGGCGGCGACCGGCTGGTCCTGGAGCACGTCGTCTACGAGGGCCGGGCCCCGCACAACGTGCCGGTGATCGTCGAGGTCTACACGGACAACCCGCAGCGGACCGCCCCCGAAATCCGCGTGCTGTTCCGCAAGGGCCAGCTGGCCACGGCCGGGGCGAACAAGTTCGTGTTCGACCACGTCGGGCTGGTCGAGGCGCACCGCCCGGCCGGGGCGGGCGGCCCTGCGGGCGGCGGCCCTGCGGGCGGCGGCGGCGTCGACCTGGAGGAGGCC
>JAQGHJ010000925.1 GCA_028288905.1 Phycisphaerales bacterium
GACGGGCCCGCCCGGCGGCCGGTGCTGGTGCTGTGGTTCGACGAGGGCGCGGCGAACGACGCGCCGATCGCCCGGCTCGCCCAACTGCTGGCCGCCATCGTCCCGCCGGACGCCGGCCGCAGCCTCCCGAAGATCCCGGTCCGGGTGGTCGGCCCGCGGACGTCGAACACGCTCCAGCGGCTGGCGATCGAGGCCGCCCGCGGGAACGCGCCGGCCATGCCGCCCGGGGTCGGGGAGGTGCGGTACCTCGCGGCCACCCCGACGGCCGACGACGCCCGTCTGCTCGAAGGCTTAACCGCCCCCGGCCAGTGGCTGTCGGGTTTCCCGGCCACCCCGCCCGGCGTCACGGTCGTCCGGACCACGCTGTCCGACCGCCGGCTCTGCGACGCGCTGGTCGCCGAGCTCGGCCGGCGGGGAGTGGACGTCGACGCCGCGGCGGGCGGGCGGACCCCCGTGGCGATCGTGACCGAGTTCGACACTCTATACGGCCGGAGTATCGAGCAGTCGTTCGGCGACGCGGTCCGCGCCCGGTCGGCCCCGCCCGGGGCGGCGGCACCTGGAGCTGGCGGCCGGAGCCCCGTGTTCGCCTTTCACTACCTCCGCGGGATCGACGGGCGGGTGTCCGGCGGCGGGCCGGGCGGGGGCGGACCGGGCCGGCCGGGGGCCGAGTCGGACGCGGCCACCTTCGCCCCGACCGAGCGGCCAGAAGGGCTGGACCAAGCCGACTACCTGCGGCGGCTGGCCGGCCGACTCCGCGACCTCGACGCGGCCCTACGCCGGGACGGCACCCCGCTCCGCGCCGTGGGCGTCCTCGGGAGCGACGTGTACGACAAGGTGCTGACGCTCCGCGCCCTGCGGCGCGAGCTGCCCGGGTGCCTGTTCTTCACCACAGGGCTCGACGCCCGGTACGCGCTGCGGTCCGAGTGGGGATCCGCCCACAACCTGATCGTCGCCGCCGACTACGGGCTGACGCTGCGGGCGGGGTATCAAGGGACGATCCCGCCGTTCCGCGACTCGCTCCAGACGTCGGTGTTCGCGACCACGCTGGCGGCGGTAGGGGAGTTCTCCCCGCCCGGCTCCGGCTCGCTCCCCCCGCCCGAGCTCGTGGGACGGACCGCCGAGCCCCGGCTGGTCGAAATCGGGCGGGGCGGGCCGTACGAACTGACGGTCGAGCCGGACCGGCGGTCGCAGACCGACCCGCTGGCGCACTGGGACGAGGCCCGCGGGGGGTTGGCGACGGGCTCCGTACACCCGCCCCGGCCGGACGCCGACTGGCCCGGCAGCCGGCGGCAGCGCTGGCTCGCCGCGGGCTTGCTGGCCGCGGTCGCGCTGACGCTGCTCATCGGGCGGCGGGTAGGCATCCTGCCGCACGCGGCGAACGGGACGGGCCCGTCGGCCCCGTGGCCCGGGTGGCGGCATTGGCGGGAGTGGCAGCGGTGGGCCCGGGCCCGCCTGCGGGCGGCGAGGCCGAGGTGGCTCCTCTGGCGAGTCCGGGTGGCGTGGCGCCGGGGCGGGCGGGAGCGGAACCTCCTGGACTACGGGTGGCTCGTGACGCTGGGGACGGCCGCCGTCGCCGCCGCGGCGGCCGTTGTCCTATCCCGGCTCGACGGGATGGAGGGGGAGCCGTTCACGTTGACGGCCGGCATCAGCGTGTGGCCGTCGTTCGTCATCCGGGCGGCGGCGATCGCCCTCGCCGCGTCCTTCGTGTGGAAAGGGTGGACCAACGGGAACCTGAACAGCGAGCGATTGACGTCCCAGTTCATGCTTCAGAGTTTGGGGTCGGCGGCGGGGCGGAGGTGGGTCGCCGCCCACCAGGCCCGACAATCCCTGTGGGGTCGTACGAAGCTCAACGGTTGGCAGGTGTACGGCGTCCCGGTCGTCCGGGGCGGGGGCGGTGACGCCAGCGGCCAACGCGCCGACGACGAGATGGAATTTCTGACGAGCCACCCGGGGGCCACGCTCGACATCGAGGATCGGATCCGTCCCAACCCGGGCATCAATCTCAGCTCGTCGGGCGGCGTCCCCGTCCCCACCAAGGACGCGGACCGGCGTAAGAACGTGTCCGCCCAGCGGCTGTGGTGGGAGTTCCTGCTGCGGTGCCAGGCCGGTCCCCGGGCGCTGCGGGTCCTGGTTCCGACCGCCATCTCGTTCGTCGGGCTGCTGCTGCTGCAGGAGGTGTTCGGCTACCCGGGCGCGCCGGTCCGCGGCGGCTGGTGCTGGTGGGCCGACCGGGTGATCACGGTATCCGCCGAGCTGTCGAGCCTGACCCTGCTGTTCTTCGTCCTGGACGCGGCCTACTTGAACACCCGCGTCATCGAGTACCTCGGGAAGCAAACGACGACCTGGCCGAACGGCACGTTCGACCATTTCAGGTCGCCCGGGCTGTGGCACGAGGACCAGACCGAGCAGGTGGACGTCCGGTTCGTCGCCGCCCGCACGCGGGTGGTCGGCGACGTGGTCTACTACCCGTTCCCTGTGTTCTTCCTGCTCATCGCGGCCCGGATGCCGCTGTTCGACGACTGGGACTGGCCGATCCCACTCGTCCTCGGGCTGACGTTCTGCGTCGGCATGGCGGCGGTGGCGGCCCTGGTGCTGCGGCGGGCGGCGGAGGAGGTCCGCCGGCAGTCCATCCGGTGCGTCGAGGCCCGGCTCCGCCGAGCCGAGGCCGAGGCCGCCGATGACGGCCCGCCGCTCGCTGTCGCCGCGGTGAAGCATTCGGACCCCGCGCGGTTGGAGCGGCTCATTGCCGACATTCGGGACGAGCGGCAAGGCGCGTTCTCGATCCTGTCGAACTACCCGTTCCTGGCGGCCATCCTGCTCCCGTCGGGCGGCGTCGGACTGTGGGCGCTGCTCGAACAAGTGCCTAAGCTGCTGGACTGACCCCCTAGTGGCGGCCGGACACCGCGGGACCACACATGAGCCAGACTGACCCAACCCCCGTTCGCCGCGCCCCGGTCCTACCCGTGTGCGTCCTCGTCCGCGACCTGATCCTGGGTTCGCGGATCTCGGCCGTCGCCGCCGGGAACGGGGCACCGATCGTCACCGTACGCGACCCCGGCAAGCTGTCGGGGGCCGCCGGCGCCCGGCTCATCGTCGACTTGAACCTGGAGGGCGCGATCCCGGCCGCGGCCGCGTGGCGGGCGGCCGCCCCGGGGCGGGAGGTGGTCGGCTTCGTCTCCCATGTAGACGCTGACACGGCCAAGGCCGCCCGCGCGGCCGGAGTGGACCAAGTGCTGGCTCGGAGCCGGTTCGTGGAGGTCCTTCCCATCCTGCTCACGGGCCAGATCGGGAACCCGTGGGACGGTTCGTGAGGACCGCCCGGCGAAGTGGGAAAGGGCGGGGACAAAAACGCGCCCGTCGACTTGACGGGCGGCGGACGGGCGGTAGACTTTCCAACCCGTAAGAAGTCGCCGCGGGCGTAGCTCAGTGGTAGAGCGTCACGTTGCCAACGTGAATGTCGAGGGTTCAAGTCCCTTCGCCCGCTTCTTTCGAAGGCCCCGGAGCAATCCGGGGCCTTCTTCGTTTCCTCCCAGGCTGCCCTCGGTGGATCACCCCCAGCCGCGGCTATGCCGGGGCCCCACCCGTCACCGCGCCCCGACCGCCTTCAGGGCGGCGACGCAGATCGCGACGGCGTCCGTCTCGGCGTCGACGCTGACTTGGCGGGGGATGGTGAACGTGGCCCGCCACCGGCCGGGGAGCCACTGGAGGGTGAACAGGACGTCCGTCGGCGACTCGGCGGCGCGGTCGCGGTAGGCGTCGGTGACGGCCTCGACGACGGTGGCCGCGTACGACATCTCGCGGCTGTACTTGCCGTAGTGGCCGGTGAAGTCCGGCGGGGGCCCGCCGGCGACGGTCCGCATGATCGGGGCCATCGGCTTGGGGCGACGGGCGGCCGCCACCCGGGGGGCGGTGGCCGTCCGCCCGTCGCCGTTCTCATCGACGAGCCGGGGCGTGCCGTCGCCGTCGCCGTGTGCATCCCCGTCACCGTCCCCGTCCGTGCTGTAAATCCCGCCTCGGCCGTCGCCGTCGGCCGCTTCCCCGGCGCGCGGGTTCCCGGTGACCGCCCGGCCGGCAACCTCGCCGCCGGGCTTGACCAGCACCCACGCCGACCCGTCCCGGTCGACCCGCCACCCCATCAGTAGCGTGGACACGTCGGCGTCCAGTTGGTCCTTCTCGCGGTCATTCAGGCGGACGAGCGGGGGCAGGGTCGCCTTGTTCGGCATGGTCGAGGTCCTCTCGCAGGGGGACGACGGGGCGGATCGGTGCCGACCCGAATCGTATACCCGGCGGCCCGGCCGAGGGACGGGGAATCGGTGCCGAGGGATGAGGCGACGGGCCGCCGCTAACCCGCTAACCCCCGCTTCGCGCCGTCAGTCGTCGACGCCCTGCAGCACGGGGATGCTCACCCCCCGCGGCGTCGCCGGGGCGCTCTCGGCCACGATCACCGGCACGTCGGTCAGCACGTGGACCATGGCGATCTCGTCGCACCCGTGCCGCTTCGGGCACCGGACGCAGTCGCTCCAGACCTTCAGCGGCAGCGTCTCCTTGTCGACGACGACGAAGTCGAGCTTCTCGAAGAAACGCTGCTCGTACGTCAGGCTCATCAGCTTGCGGATGCCGAGCCGGCGGGCCTCGCCGACCGCCCAGCTCACGAGCTGCGACCCGATCCCCTTTCCACGGTGGGCCTCGTCGACGGCGAGCGCCCGCACCTCGGCCAAGTCGGCCCAGATGATCGTGACGGCCACGCACCCGGCCACCACCGGCCGCCCGTCCGGCCCCGGCACCTCGTAGACGGCGTAGTCCCGCAACGCCTCGTACAGTTGCGCGAGGCTCTTGAACAGCATCCGGCCGAACTCCGCGTGGGAGTTGATGACCGCCTGCATGCGGGGGACGTCGGAGATGATGGCGGGGCGGATCATTCGCGGGGGATAGTAGGCGGTAGGCGGTAGGCGGTAGGCGGGCAAGGCAGAAGGCAGAAAGTCAGGTCGTCGGCATCTCGGGTGGGAATGCCAAACGCCTTTCCGTCCTTCCGCTCTGCCTCCTGCCTACCGCGTACCGCCTACTTCAAAGACGAACTCGATCTCCACGGCCGCGTCCAGCGGCAGGGCGGCCACGCCTACGGCGGCCCGGGCGTGCTTGCCGGACTCGCCGAACAGCTCGATCAGAAACTCACTGGCCGCGTTCGCCACTTGCGGGTGGGCGTGGAAGTCGGGGTCGCAGCTGACGAACACCCCGACCCGCACCACGCCCGCCAGCGCGTCCAGCGGCACCCCGGCCGCCTGGACGGCCGCCAGTGCGTTCACGACACACTGGCGGGCGCCGGCCTTGGCCGCGTCGACCGCGCATTTGCTCGGCACCTGCCCGACGGCCAGCAGCTTGCCGTCCTTCATCGGCAGTTGGCCGGCGACGAACACGAGGTCGCCGGACCGCTTGGCCGGGACGTACGCCCCGAACGGGCCGGGGACGGGCGGGACGGACAGGCCGAGGGACGATAGGCGTTCGGTGAGCTTCATCCGATAGTCATCACGAGACACGAGGTACTGGGCATGAATTCAGCCCGGAGGACATGGGCAAACTTCGTGTTTGCCCATGTCCTCCCGCGCGACAAGACATAGGCAAACGGGACGTTTGCCCAAGCCACCCGGGCTGAACTTCTCGGGCGTCTTCCGGCCCCGGGCTAAATTCGATGGGCAATGCCAATCCGGCAGGATCGGCAACTTGTCGAGCCGACCTTGCCGCGAACACTTTACCGGCAGTCCGCTGGGCGCGTCGAGACGCAGGCCTAGCTCCCGGCCAGCGCCCCGGCCACAATCCGGCCCGGCGGGACCCCCGGCGTCCCACCGTTCGTCCAGCCCGTTCACGAGAGGTCGGCATGCATTGGGTCGTCGCGCGGTGGGCCTTCGTCTTTTTCGCCTTCTGCGGCGCGGCCGGCGTGCTGGGGGCAACCGCCCGGGCCGCCGACGCGGCCGCCGCGCCGGGTCGCCGGCCGCCGAACGTGCTGCTGATCCTGGCCGACGACCAGGGGTGGCGTGACACGGGGTACACCGGGTCGGACTACTACGAAACCCCGAACCTCGACCGGCTGGCCAGGGAGGGGATGGCGTTCACTAACGCCTACGCCGGGGCCGGCAACTGCGCCCCCAGCCGGGCGTGCCTGCTGTCGGGGCTGTATGGCCCGCGGCACGGGGTGTACGCCGTCGGGGACACCGACCGCGGCCCGCCGAACAAGTTCCGGCTCGTCCCTGTCCCGAACAAGCACGGGCTGGCCGGGTCGTACGTGACGGTGGCCGAGGCGATGCGGGCGGCCGGGTACGCGACCGGCATCTTCGGCAAGTGGCACCTGAGCGGGAAGGACGGGGCGAGCCAGGCCGAGCAGGGGTTCGACGCCGTGTTCGACGCCGGCACGACCGGCCGCCCTCGGATCGGCAACGACCCCAAGGGCGCGTTCTCGATCACCGACCGGGCCGCCGCGTTCATGGAGGCGAACCGGGACAAGCCGTTCTTCTGCTACGTCCCGCACCACGCGATCCACGGCCCGCTCGAGGCCCGGGAGGCGTCGCTCGCCAAGTTCAAGGCCAAGCCGGCCGGCAAGCAGCACGACAACGCGCTCTACGCCGCCTGCCTGTACGACTTCGACGAGGCCGTCGGCCGGTTGCTGAAGAAGCTGGCCGACCTGAAGCTGGACCGGGACACGCTCGTCGTGTTCACGTCGGACAACGGCGGGACGCCGAAGTCGTCGCAAGAGCCGCTCCGCGGGAACAAGGGGTGCTACTACGAGGGCGGCATCCGCGAGCCGATGATCGTCCGCTGGCCGGGCGTGGTGGTGGCCGGCAGCACGTGCGACGTGCCGGTTGTGAACCTCGACTTCTACCCGACGTTCCTCGCTGCCGCCGGGGCCAAGCCCGCGCCGGGCCAAATGCTCGACGGCGAGTCGCTACTGCCGCTGTTCAAGGGCGGCAAGTCACTCCAACGGCCGGCGATCTTCTGGCACTTTCCCGGCTACCTCGACGTGCCGGTCACCCGCGGCCGGGACCCGCTGTTCCGCACCCGCCCGGTGACGGCCATGCGGGCCGGCGACTACAAGGTGCTTCTGTACCACGAGGAGTGGCAACTCGACGGCGGCCGGGCGAAGGTCGCCACGAACAACGCCGTCGAGGTCTACAACTTGGCGACCGACGCCGGCGAGCGGATCAACCTCGCCCGAACCGACCCGAAGAAGCGGGAAGAGCTGCTCGACCTGCTGCTGGATTGGATGAAGAAGGCGGACGCGAAGATGCCCGACCAGCCGAACGTCAAGTACGACCCAACTGGCAAGCCGAAGCCGGGGAAGAAGGCGAACGGGAAGCTGGACGACGGGGACTGAGCCGACGAGGGCCAAGACCGGCACCGTCTCGCCGGCCGCGGCGGACCGGCCCCGCGGTCAGAGCCGTTCGTACGGCAGGTCGAACAGTTGGGCGGCCGCATCCACGTCGCCGGTGTCGAACCCCTGGCGGAACCAGCGGGCCCGCTGCGCCGACGTGCCGTGGGTGAACGAGTCGGGCACCACCCGTCCGCGGGCCTGCTTCTGCAGGCGGTCGTCCCCGATCTGGTGGGCCGCGTTCAGGGCAGTCTCTAGGTCGCCCTTCTCCAGGAAGTGGAACTTCTGCTCGCCGTAGTGGGCCCAGACGCCGGCGAGGTAGTCGGCCTGGAGCTCCAGCCGGACCGACGCGCGGTTGGCCGCCGCCTTGTCCCCGCCGGCCCGGGCCCGCAGGTCGTCCGCCCGGCGGGAGTACCCCAGCAGCCGCTGGACGTGGTGCCCGACCTCGTGGGCAACGACGTACGCCCGGGCAAAGTCGCCGGGGGCGTTGAGCTGCCGCTGCATGTCCTGGTAGAAGCCCAGGTCGATGTACACCCGCGAGTCGCCGGGGCAGTAGAACGGCCCGACGGCCGCGTCGGCCTGCCCGCACGCCGACTCGACCTGCCCGCTGAACAGCACCAGCGTCGGGTCCTGGTACGTCCGGCCCATTGCCCGGAACCGCTCGCCCCAAACGACCTCGGTGTCGCGGAGGATGACCTTGGTGAACTTGGCCGCCGGCTCCTCGGCCGGGTCGACCGCCTGCGTCTGACCACCGCCCGCCCCGCCGGCCCCGCCGCCGTTGATGACCTGGGCAACCTGGGCCGGGTCCTTGTGCAACAGCAGGGACACTAGGAGCACGACGATCAGGCTCCCGCCCCCAAGGGCGGCCGCCCCGCCCTTCATGCCGATGCCCCGGCGGTCCTCGACGTTGGCGCTTTCCTCTTGGCCGTCCAGTTTCATGTGCGTGCCTCTCGGCGGTCAGGGGGCGGGAATAGACGGCCCGAAATGTAGCGGGCCGGCGGACGGGACAGAACGGCGTAATACCGGCGGGACCGTGGCTCGGTCGAAGTCATGGTACGGTGAGCCCACGCGGTGGTTGACACGCTCTTGCGGCGTCCGATGATGTTTGGCTGACCGAACACATCCATCGGAGAACGCCATGCGAGTCGCCCGCGTCGCCGCGTGCTCGGCCTTCGCCCTTGCCGCCACCAGTTTGTTCCGTCCCGCGGCTTTCTTGGCTGACACGCCCGGATCGGTCGCGTTCGCCCAAGACGCCAAGCTGACCGGCGACCTCGCCAAGGCGATCCGGGCGGGGGACCTGGAGGCCGTCAAAGAAGCGGTGGGGAAGGGGGCCGACCTCAACGCGCTCGACGAGCGGAAGATACCGCCGATCGGGGCGGCCGCCCTGCTGGGCAAGACGGACATCATTGAATACCTGGCCGACAAGGGGGCGGACGTCAACCGGAACGACGGGTTCGGGTTCACCCCGCTGATGTGTGCCGCCCAGCGCGGGCAAGCGGGGGCCGTCCGGATGCTGCTCAAGCACGGGGCCGACCCGGTCGCCAAGGGCGGGAACCACCTGGACGCGATGACGGTCGCGCTGCCGAAGGGGCCGGCCGACCCGCTGTTCGACGGCAAGCAGTCGGTCCAGAAGATCCTT